>DUUN01000623.1 GCA_012841535.1 Gallicola sp.
ATGCAACGTCAGGCAGTACCTTTATTGAGGACAGAAGCTCCATTTGTTGGAACAGGTATGGAATATAAAACTGCTTATGACTCTGGTATATTGGCAATTGCCAAAGAATCAGGTGTTGTTGAAAGCGTAAGCGCAAAAGAAATCTTGGTCAAAAACGAAAATGGTTTCCTTGATAAATATAACTTACTTAAATTTAAAAGATCAAACCAAGGAACTTGTATTAACCAAAAACCTTTAGTTAAAAAAGGACAAAAAGTTCTTAAAGGTGAAGTTCTTGCAGATGGTCCATCCACAGATAAGGGTGAATTGTCCCTAGGTCATAATGTACTTGTAGCATTTATGACTTGGGAAGGTTATAACTTCGAGGATGCTATGTTATTAAATGAAAAATTAGTTATAGATGATGTTTTAACATCACTTCATATAGAAGAACATGAAAGTGAAGCTAGGGAAACTAAACTAGGCCCTGAGGAAATAACTAAGGATATACCTAATGTTGGAGAAGATATGAGAAAAGATCTTGACGACAGAGGTATTATTAGAATCGGAGCAGAAGTTACTAGTGGAGATATTCTAGTTGGGAAAGTTACTCCAAAAGGAGAAACTGAACTATCAGCAGAAGAGAGACTATTAAGGGCAATATTTGGAGAGAAGGCAAGGGAAGTAAGAGACACTTCTTTAAGAGTTCCTCATGGAGAAACTGGAATAGTAGTAGATGTTAAAGTATATACAAGAGCTAATGGAGATGAATTATCACCAGGTGTTAACCAAGTAGTTAGAGTTTATGTTGCTACTAAAAGAAAAATACAAGTTGGAGATAAAATGTGTGGACGTCATGGTAATAAAGGGGTAGTATCTAGAATTTTACCAGTAGAGGATATGCCATATTTAGATGATGGAACACCAATTCAAATTGTATTAAACCCATTAGGGGTACCTTCAAGAATGAACTTAGGACAGGTATTAGAAGTTCATTTAGGACTAGCAGCTAAAAAACTAGGATGGAAGGTTGCAACACCTGTATTTGATGGAGCTACAGATAAAGATATTATTGAAGCTTTAGAACAAGCTGGATATCCAGGAAATGGAAAAGTAAGAATAAGAGATGGAAGAACAGGGGAAGCATTTGATAATCATGTAACAGTAGGTTATATGTATATGTTAAAACTACACCATTTAGTAGATGAAAAAATACATGCTCGTTCCACTGGCCCTTACTCTTTAGTTACACAACAACCACTTGGAGGTAAAGCTCAATTTGGTGGACAAAGATTTGGAGAAATGGAAGTTTGGGCTTTAGAGGCTTATGGAGCATCTCATACTTTACAAGAGATTTTAACTGTTAAATCAGATGATATAGTTGGTCGTGTTAAAACTTATGAATCAATAGTTAAGGGAGAAAATATTCCTGAACCTGGTGTACCAGAATCATTTAAAGTTTTAATTAAGGAACTACAAGCATTATCTTTAGATGTTAAATTATTAAATGCTGATCATGAGCAAATATTCTTTAAGGAAAATGATGATGAAGTAATGGACTTTCATAGTGTAGAAAATGAATTTACTAAGAAAGAAGAAATAGTAAATGATATAGAATCTGATGAATATAAGTCAGACACTGAACTAGGCTTTTCTATTATTGAAAAAGATGAAAGTAGCCTTCAACAAGAATAATTTATAAACCATGAACTTATATATGTATATGAAAGGAGAGACTCCTTGGAAGAAATAAATACTTTTGATTCGTTAAAAATAGGTTTAGCTTCCCCGGAAAAAATTAGACAATGGTCTTATGGAGAAGTAAAAAAACCGGAAACAATTAATTACAGAACATTAAAGCCAGAAAAAGAAGGATTATTTTGTGAAAAAATATTTGGTCCTACTAAAGACTGGGAATGTAACTGTGGAAAATATAAAAGAATAAGATATAAAGGCGTTATTTGTGAAAAATGTGGTGTTGAAGTAACAAAGTCCAAAGTTCGTCGAGAAAGAATAGGACATATTGAATTAGCTGCACCAGTTTCTCATATTTGGTATTTTAAAGGAATACCATCTAGAATGGGCTTACTTTTAGATATGAGCCCTAGAGCATTAGAAAAAATATTATATTTTGCAAGTTATGTTGTTATAGATGCAGGAGATACTGATTTATACAATAAACAATTACTAACAGAATATGAATATAATGAAGCTTGTGAAAAATATACAGAAGGTATAGATTTTAAAGCTGGAATGGGTGCTGAAGCAGTAAGAGAATTACTACTTTTAGTGGATTTAGAAAAGGAATATGAAGAATTAAAAGAGGATCTTGGTACTGCAACGGGACAAAAGAAAATAAGAATAGTAAGAAGATTGGAAGTAGTTGAAGCTTTCAGACAATCTGGTAATAAGCCAGAATGGATGATACTGGAAGCAGTTCCTGTAATTCCACCGGATTTAAGACCAATGGTTCAATTAGAAGGTGGAAGATTTGCAACTTCTGACTTAAATGATCTTTACAGAAGGGTAATTAATAGAAATAATAGATTAAAAAGACTTCTTGATATTGGAGCACCGGACATTATAGTAAGAAATGAAAAAAGAATGTTACAGGAAGCAGTAGATGCTCTAATTGATAATGGTAGAAGGGGAAAACCTGTTACAGGTCCAGGAAATAGACCGTTAAAGAGTTTATCTGATTTACTTAAGGGTAAAACTGGTAGATTTAGACAAAACCTATTAGGAAAAAGGGTTGACTATTCAGGACGTTCTGTAATTGTTGTTGGACCAAGTTTAAAATTCTATCAATGTGGTTTGCCTAAGAAAATGGCCCTTGAGCTATTTAAACCTTTTGTTATGAAGGAATTAGTACAAAGGGGTATTTCTCATAATATTAAAAATGCTAAGAAAATGGTAGAAAGAGAAAATGAAAAAGTATGGGATGTATTAGAGTCAGTAATTAAGGACCATCCTGTGCTATTAAATAGGGCACCTACTTTGCATAGATTGGGAATTCAAGCTTTTGAACCAGTATTAGTTGAAGGTAAGGCTATAAAACTTCATCCATTAGTATGTACTGCTTACAATGCAGATTTTGATGGAGACCAAATGGCTGTCCATTTACCATTATCGGTAGAAGCTCAAGCTGAAGCAAGATTATTAATGATGTCTACTAATAATATTTTAGCACCAAAAGATGGAAGACCTATTACAACTCCATCACAAGATATGGTTTTAGGTGCATATTATTTAACATCAGATGCAGAAGAATCTGATAATGTTAGAGTTTACCAAGACTATAATGAAATGATTAGGGCACATGAAAATAAAATTATATCCCTACATTCTAAAGTTAAGGTAAGAATAAAATGTTCTCCAGATGATAGGGGTAAACTAGTTGAATCTACAGTAGGAAGATTTATATTTAACGAAGGAATTCCTCAAGATTTAGGATACGTAGATAGAGAAGTTGATAAATATTCCTTAGAAGTTGATAAATTAGTAGATAAGAAAACCCTAGGGGATATAATTGATAGATGTTTTAGAAAACATGGAAATATTGGTACAGCAATAATACTTGACTATATTAAATCCATAGGATATAAATATTCAACTATAGCTGCTATAACAATATCCATGGGTGATATTGAAGTTCCGGAAGAAAAAGATGAGATTCTGGAAGAAGCGGACAAAGAAGTTTCTAAATATGAAAAATTATTAAGAAAAGGTCTTGTATCAGAAGATGAAAGATATGAATTTGTAATAGATATTTGGAATAAAGCTACAGACAATGTAACAGATGCTCTGTTAAAGGATTTAGATCCAAATAATAACCTAGCTATAATGGCTAATTCAGGAGCCAGAGGTTCAACTAATCAAATTAGACAGTTAGCTGGTATGCGTGGACTAATGAGTTCTGCAGCAGGTAGAACAATAGAAATTCCTATTAGGGCAAACTTTAGAGAGGGATTATCTGTGCAAGAATTCTTTATTTCAACTCATGGTTCTAGAAAGGGATTATCAGATACTGCTTTAAGAACAGCCGATTCAGGATATTTAACAAGACGTTTAGTTGATGTTTCACAGGATATAATAGTTAGGGAAGATGATTGTGGAACAGACAGATATGTACTAGCTAAAGACTTTACAGAAGGTAAAGAAGTTATAGAGGATATGGCTTCTAGAATTATTGGAAGAACAGCTTTTGAAGATATTTTAAATCTTGAAACTGGTGAATTAGTAGTTCAAAAAAATGAAATCATAACTGAAGATATAGCTGAAAAAATTAAAGAACTTGGTATTACAGAAGTTAAGGTAAGATCGGTATTAGGATGTAAACTAGACCATGGTGTATGTGCTAAGTGCTATGGACGTAACCTAGCTACTGGTAAACCTGTAAATATTGGAGAAGCTGTTGGAATTATTGCTGCCCAATCAATAGGTGAGCCAGGAACACAATTAACAATGAGAACTTTCCACTCTGGTGGTATTGCAGGAGTAGGAATTACTCAGGGTCTTCCAAGGGTTGAAGAGCTTTTTGAAGCAAGAAAGCCTAAGGGACTTGCCTATATTACAGAAATTGCAGGAACAGTTCAAATAGTAGATAATAAGAAAAGACATGATATTCTTGTAACTGGCGACGATGGTGAAGAAAAGATTTATGCTATACCATATGGGGCTAGAATAAGAGTAAAAGATGGTGAATATATTGAAAAAGGTGATTTACTAACAGAAGGTTCAGTAAATCCTCATGATATATTAGCTGTAAAAGGACCAGAAGGTGTTCAAGACTATATTACTAAAGAAGTTCAAAAAGTTTATAGGCTTCAAGGGGTAGATATAGACGACAAACATATTGAAATTATAATAAAACAGATGTTGTCAAAGGTAAAAATTGAAGATTCTGGCGATTCTGAATTCTTAGAAGGTAGTATGGTTAGCTTAAGAGAATTCGAAATAATAAATGAAAAATTAAATAATGAAGGAAAAGTTCCAGCTAGTGGTTCAAGAACCTTGTTAGGTATTACAAAAGCATCTTTAGCTACAGATTCATTTTTATCAGCAGCATCTTTCCAAGAAACTACAAGAGTTTTAACAGATGCAGCAATAAAAGGTAAGGAAGATCATCTTTTAGGATTAAAGGAAAATGTAATTATAGGTAAATTAATACCAGCAGGTACTGGCGTTAGAAAGTATAATAGTATAGATATTGATTATGAAGGAAAAGCTGAAGAAGAACCTGAAAATGAAGCAGATAGTGAAAATGAAGAATTATCTGATTTATTAGCAGTAGATTCAAAGGAACAGTAAATTAATAAAAAAAGCTGAGCAACTTTGCTCAGCTTTTTGTTAATTTGAAAAAGTTAGGAGTTCTATTATGTTAGAAATAAAATCACAAATTGAAAGAGCATTTGAATCATTAAAAGAGCAATGTAGTTTTGAAAAAGGAAAAGTTTTAGTAGTAGGTTGTAGCAGTAGTGAAATAATAGGTTCAAAAATAGGAACTAATTCTAGTTATGAAGTAGGAGAAACCGTTGCAAAAACATTAATAGATCTATGTGAAGAAAATAATATATATTTAGCTGCCCAGTGCTGCGAACATTTAAATAGAGCATTAGTAGTTGAAAAAGAAGTTGCAGAGAAATTTGGTTTTGAAGTAGTATCTGTAGTTCCTAAACCAAAAGCCGGAGGTTCTTTTGCAACAGCTAGCTATATTTTATTTAAAGAGCCTGTTGTTGTAGAATATATTAAGGCGGATTATGGTATGGATATTGGTTTAACTATGATAGGAATGCATATGAAACATGTATGTATACCTTTAAGACTTAATCCAAATACAATTGGGGAAACTATTGTAACTGGTGCTAAAAGAAGACCAAAATTAATTGGTGGAATAAGAGCTGAATATCTATAATTTTCCAAATATAACCATAGTAGATTATGGTATAATAGTGTAATGATTTACAGGAGTAAAAAATGGAAGATAATATTATAGAAATTAAAAACGTAAAATTTAAATATGAAGCAGAAGATGAAAATGATATAGTTTATGCTTTAAAAGGCATTAATATGAATATAAAAAGAGGAGAATTTATTGCTATATTAGGACATAACGGTTGTGGTAAATCCACCTTAGCAAAACTAATAAATGCACAAATGATTCCTAATGAAGGTGACATTATAGTAAATGGATTTAATACTAAAGAGGAAGAAAATATTTGGGATATAAGAAAGACCTGTGGTATGGTATTTCAAAATCCTGATAATCAAATTGTAGCTACAATTGTTGAAGAAGATGTTGCCTTCGGACCAGAAAACTTAGGTATACCAATGCCAGAATTAAGAGAAAGAGTTGATGATGCATTAAAAACTGTAGATATGTATGAGTATAAAATGCATTCACCTGCCCTTTTATCTGGAGGTCAAAAACAAAGAATAGCAATAGCAGGTATTTTAGCAATGAACCCAGATTGTATTCTTCTAGATGAGCCAACAGCAATGTTAGATCCTAATGGAAGAAAGGAAATTATTAATACTATAACTAGTTTAAATAATTCTGGTAAAACTATTATTCTTATAACACATTTTATGGAGGAGGCTATTTTAGCTGATAGAATTTTTGTTATGAATGAAGGGCTAGTTGAACTAGAAGGTGAAGCTAAAAAAGTTTTTTCAAATGTTAAAAAGATGAAAGAATTAGGCCTAGATGTACCACAGGTTACTGAATTAGCCTATGAGTTAAAAATAAATGGCTTCAATATTGAAAATGGAGTCTTGAATATTGATGATTTGGTGAGTGAAATATGCAAATAGAAATAAAAAACTTGTCATATGTATATAATGAAGAAAATCCGTTTTCAAAAGTTGCTATTGACAATATATCTTTAAATATTGGGGAAAGGGAATTTATAGGAATAATTGGTCATACAGGTAGTGGTAAATCTACTTTAGTACAACATTTAAATGCCCTTATAACCCCAACTTCTGGAAAGATTTATATTGATGGTGTAGATACAGAAGAAAAAAGTAAAAGTAAAATAGATATAAGAAAAAAAGTAGGACTTGTTTTTCAATATCCAGAATATCAATTATTTGAAGAAACAGTATACAAAGATATTGCCTTTGGACCGTCAAATATTGGATGCTCAGAAGAAGAAATAGAAGAAAGGGTTAAATGGGCTTGCGACTTAGTTAGACTTGATTATGAGGGGATTAAGGACAAATCTCCTTTTGAATTATCAGGTGGACAAAAAAGAAGAGTTGCTATTGCAGGAGTCTTAGCTATGAAACCACAGTGTTTGGTTTTAGATGAGCCAACAGCAGGTTTAGACCCAAGAGGTAGAGATGAAATATTAGATGAAATAAGACACCTATATGATAATGAAAATATTTCTATTATTTTGGTTTCCCATAGTATGGAAGACGTTGCTAGATTAGTTAATCGTATAATTGTAATGGATAAAGGGAAAATTTTTATGGATGGAACTCCAAAAGAAATCTTTGCAAAACCTGATAAGCTTACTTCTGTCGGTTTAGATGTTCCTCAAGTTACTGAATTTATGTTAAGGCTAAAGGATAAGGGCTTGGATATTCCTACAGATATAATTACTATTGAGGAAGCTTACGAGGTATTATCAAAGTATTTAAAGGAGAAAAATAATGATTAAGGATATTACAATTGGACAGTATTTTCCTGGAGATAGTATAATTCATAAACTAGATCCTAGAATTAAAATTCTAGCTGTAACAATTTATATTATAGCAATTTTTTTAATAAATAAAATATTTATCTATCTGCCTTTAGCTTTGTTAATATTATTGATTTTAAAAACAACTAAAATACCAATGAAATTTGTAATTAAGGGTTTAAAACCATTAAGGTTTATTATTATATTGACATTTTTAATTAATATATTTATGACTCAAGGAGAAGTTTTAACTAAGTTTTGGATTTTTACAATAACAAAAGAAGGTCTAAATACAGCTATATTTATGGCATTGAGATTGGTGTTTTTAGTTTTGGGAACTTCCTTGTTAACCTTAACAACTAGTCCTATTGCCTTAACCGATGGTTTAGAATCCATTATGAGACCCTTATCTAAAATTGGTTTTCCATCTCATCAACTAGCAATGATGATGACAATAGCTTTAAGATTTATACCTACTTTATTTGAAGAAGCAGATAAAATTATAAAATCTCAAACTGCTAGAGGGGCTGATTTTGAATCGGGAAATATAATAAAAAGAGCTAAGAATTTAGTGCCTTTATTGGTTCCACTTTTTATTAATTCCTTTAGAAGGGCAGATGAATTAGCTACTGCTATGGAAGCAAGATGTTATAGAGGTGGAGATGGACGAACAAGATTAAATGAACTTGTTTTTGTAAAAAGAGATTATATAGGTATGATTTTAATATTTTTATTTTTAGCAATTATTTTTGGAACAAGGTATATTTAATGAAAAATGTAAAATTAACTGTGCAATATGATGGAAGTAATTATTTTGGCTGGCAAAAGCAAAATGGCTATAAAACAGTTGAAGGGGAAATTGTAAAAGCGATTAAAAAACTTACAGGAAAAGATGTTATATTATCAACTGCCGGTAGGACAGATAAGGGAGTTCATGCTTTTGGTCAAGTAACAAATTTTTTTATAGATGATAAATTTACAACGGATAATATAAGAAGAGGTCTTAATACTTTTTTAGGAGAAGAATCTATACAAATTACAAATGTAGAGGAAGTAGAAGATTATTTTCATTCACGATTTAGTGCTAAGGGTAAACTTTATAGATATGTATTAAGCAACAATAGACTTATGCATCCAATGTATAGAAATTATAAGGGATATACACCATATAAATTAGATTTAGATAGAATAAGATATAGTTCAAAAATATTATTAGGACATCATAATTTTAGTTCATTTACTAATGCAAAAATAGATGAAGAGATAAATATGAATAGAACTTTAGATAAAATTGAAGTTAAGGAAGAAAAAGGAGATATAATCTTTTATTTTGAAGCAGAGAGCTTTTTAAGGAATATGGTAAGGATTATAGTAGGTTCTTTAATTGAGGTTGGCAGAGGAAAAAGGGATATAGACTGGTTGGAGAAGGCACTATTAAATGGTAATAGAATTAATGCTGGGCCTACAATATCACCAAACGGTTTATATCTTATGAAGGTATATTATTAAGTTAAAGCGTGGCTTTAGCTTTTTTGTTATATAATATATATGAGGAGATATTATGGACAAATATTTTTTAACAAAAGATTCTATTCAATTACGTTATAGAGAAGACTATATTTCAAATCCAATTGCTATTGTAATATTAGTTCATGGTTTTGCTGAACATATTGAAAGATACGACTATATAACAAAAAAATTAAATCAAAATAATATTTCAGTATTCAGATACGATGCAAGAGGACATGGTTTAAGTACAGGTAAAATGGGTGATATGAAATCATATAAAGAAATGGTTGATGATTTATATGAAATTGTTAGATTTGTAATAGATAATAATGAAAATATAAAAGTTTTTACATTGGGACATAGTATGGGAGGGAACATTTGCGCTAATTTTGGTATAAAATTTCCTAATACCCTAGCTGGACAGTTATTTTCAGGAGGAGCTTTTGGATATTTTTATGATGTTCCAAGAGTAAAAAAACAATTTTTAAAAATAGCCTCAAGACTTTTTTCCAGTCTTTATATAAATAATCCAGTAAGTGAAAATATTTCTTCAGATAAAAATGTAGTAGAAAGCTATAAAAATGATCCATTGGTTATAAATAAAGCTACCCTTAGATTTATGAGGGAGTTTACTATTAAAGCTTCTGAAAATATTTTTAACAATACATCAAAGTATTATTATCCTTGCTTTTTAGGTCATGGGGCAGAGGATAAAGTAATATCTAAAGAGGCAAGTAAAAGATTTTACAATGAAATTTCTTCATCAGATAAAACATTGAAAATATATAATCCTTTATATCATGAATTATTTAATGAGCCAGCAAAAGATATAGTAATAAAAGATTATGTTAACTGGATTAGACAAAGAGTTTAAAGGTAGATGAAATGTATAAAATATTTCTAGGAGCGTTAATTATTTACTTAAATCCATTATATATTAGTTCTAATAGGGATATTTTTTCTCTAATTATTAATATTTTAGGAATTACATTAATAGCTTTTGGATGTAAGGAAAAATTTAGTTATAAAAAGGAGTTTAAGTATTTTTTAAGTCTGTATATTTTAGTATTTATTATAATATCCTTTCAGGTTATTATAAAACTATTAAATATAGAAATAAGTGATATAGTAAACTCGATACTAAGGTTATTATTAATATTTACTCCCTTATATTTAATAAATCTAACATTAAATTTTATTAAAGAAGTGGATACTTATTTAAAAATTAC
>DUUN01000005.1 GCA_012841535.1 Gallicola sp.
AAACATATTTAAGTATAGTTATTGTATTATAGAGTGTACATCCGTAACACCGTTCACATACATTATCGGTGGAGAATAAAGAAGATTAGTTATTACTTTACCTTACCTTTTTCCTCTATCTTGTCACCTGAATCTTTTTTTCTCTTTTTTCTAATCTGAATTACACTAGCAATAAAAGCTATAATAGTTCCTCCAAAACTTGCAGTTATAATTAATATCCATTCATTTTTAGAAGGATTTAAACTTACTTCTTTATTGATTACTGAATAAAGATATCCTAATGGTATAAATACAATTAAAAGTGCTAAACACTGTAGGAAAAGTTTTATATATTTCATTCTATCCTTCTAATATAATCTCCAAGCACTATAATTTGGATAACCAAATATAGCTCTGCCTTGTATTGAATATTACCTCGAACGATATGGGGATATATTTTTATCTCTTATATTTATTCATAATATTACAAACTGCTTTTTTTAACAAAAATGATGTCAACAAGTCTTTACCATCTTCATTTTGAATATTATTAGAAATTAAAGGGCTAACTATACTAAGTTCTTCATCATTAAACGCAGTAAACTCAATATTGAACCTCTCACCTTTCAAAAAACGAGTTACATGTCCTGCTAAAAAAGCTTCTTCCAATTCAAATTGATGTTGAAGCAATTTACTAGTAGGCAACTCAAGATAAGCTTTTAAAATTAATTGTTCAGACTTTGATAACATATTTCCACTCCTTACCAAAAAGTAATAATTTTTCCACCATTTGTAAAATAACCACTCTGTCCAGGGCCATATGTATAATACCAAGATACATTATTTAATTTATAATTATAAGTATATCTAAATAAAGAAGCATTATTATTAGCAAACACTCTTGCACTATTAGTGTATTCAGAAACAGTCATTCCTGCACCATGCTTACCATAATGATATCTTAAAGATGCTCTTGAGTTGTTAAATGTTCCCTTATCCCAATATCTAGCATTATGAGCAACTTGCCCGTGTGTTGTAGTTTTATAAAAATTTCCACCTATCGTTGCCACTGACGCTGTAATATTTGAGCCTATATACAATCCATTATACCAGTCATCACTCATGCCAGAACTTTTAATCCAATTATTCCCGGTAAAATGTTCTTGAATTTCCGCAGAACCAAATATAATACAAGATGTGCCAGCGATTATTGCAACTCCGCCTATCACCCAACCAACAGGACCAAAAGAAAGTAGCGATATTCCCGTTCCAATTGCATTCCCTCCATTAACTGTGGAACCTATTCCCCCAACAAGTTGATGCCCAAATATCTCACCTGCAGCCCAGGTAATTAATGCACTTGCTGCTAAGCCAATTAAGAAAGTTGAAATCGCAAAGCATCCACTAGGATCAGCGTACATAATAGGGTTATTTCCACAATATGCAAACAAGTTTAATCCATTAACACTACTTGGATCTAAATAACTAACATCATCTGCATTTAACCATCTACCCCATTCAGGATTATAATATCTAGAGTTACAATAATATAGTGATGTCTCGACAGGGCTATTACGAGTATCCCCATAAAAGATTAACCTATAAACTTATAGATAATCTTAATTTCTCTAAATTTTGTACCATTAATAACTTTCACATGACTTACTGTTATATGTGATATTAAATTATTAATGATTTCAGGAGTCAACTCATCAAAGTCAATATACTTTCTTGCTATTTGCTTGAATGTTTCAATATTAGCTTCCGTCTTATTCTCCTGAGTAAGTTTACTTTCAATTTCTATTAGTTGTGAGTTTAACTTCTTTTGTTCATCTTGATACTTATCTAACATCTTTTGATAGTTACTTCCACTTAGTTTTTCTTCTACTAAATCTTCATATAATTTAATAATGATTGAGTCGATTGTATTAAGTCTAGTAACTATTTTATTTTTCTCACTAACTAATACTTTAATGTGTTCATCAGTATCTACTTTATTATCGATGTTATTTATAAATTCATCACTATTTAATTTTAGTGAATTCATTAGTTCCTTTAGTTTGGATTTAACTATATC
Organism: Gallicola sp.; assembly: GCA_012841535.1. Lineage (GTDB taxonomy): Bacteria > Bacillota > Clostridia > Tissierellales > Peptoniphilaceae > Miniphocaeibacter. The sequence continues at coordinate 2,057 of DUUN01000005.1, forward strand.
ATAGATTTCAAGATATCCTATTGTATTAGGTTCATCGTCTAATCCATACTTTACAAAATTACCAACACATCTATATCTCCATACCATCTTACCACTTCTTCTTTTATTGTAATATAAATTTAAAGGTCTTCCACAATTCTTACATCTAAGAATTCCTTTGAAAAGATTTGGGTGGTTATGTCTAGATGGTCTTTGCCTATGTCTAATTAATTCTTGAACATGTTCGAAATCACTTCTAGATATAATTGGTTCGTGTGTATTTCTTACTATAATATGTTCTTCTTTTGGAACTTTTGTGCATTTCTTGGTTTTATAGTTTTTTACTTCATATTTATGATTTTCCATATCACCAACATAGACCATATCTCTTATGATTGCTCCTACAGTTACAGTGTTCCAAGATTCAATGTCATAGTTTTTAAACATTTGTCTTCTTGTTTCAGTTAACTTAGTAAATCTTAAATCACCTTTACTAGCTTTATAAATACTTGGAGGCATAATACCCCTTTTATTAAGTTCTCTAGTAATCTTAACTACACCGATATTACTTAATGCTAAATCAAATATTAGTCTAACCACTTCAGCCGCCTCTTCATCTATTACTAAATGATTTTTATCATTAGGATCTTTTTTATATCCATATGGAGGTTGAGCTGCCATAAACATACCTTTTTGCATTAATAATCTTTTAGCAGTCTTTACTTTCCTTGAAGTATCTTTAGCATACATATCATTTAAGATATTTTTAAATGGTGCAATATCATTATTATCATAAAGTGTATCAACATTATCATTAACTGCGATATATCTAATATCATTATCTGGAAAGAATATTTCAATAAAATAACTTGTTTGAATATGATTTCTTCCTAGTCTTGATAAATCTTTAGTTAATACTAAATTGATTTTACCATCACTAATATCTTGCATTAATCTTTTAAATGCTGGACGTTCAAAGTTAAGACCACTATAACCATCATCGATATAATAATCATAAATAGTAAATCCATGCTCTAATGCATATTTTTCTAACATCATTTTTTGAATTTTAATACTTGATGAATCACCCTCATTTCCATCGTCTAATGATAGACGACAATAAATTGCTGTGTTGTAAAGTTTATTTTGCTTCATATTTGGATACTCCTTTTTATTAAAGCAAATAAGCTTTCACAAGCACTTATATTATACCATACAACTAATTTAATTACCATCATAATGGTTAACCTCTTCTTTACTAGTTAAGTTATTTTTAATATCTTTTAAAATTAGTTTTTCAATAATGTTAGAAACTTTATTTTCTCCTCCAACAGATTCTTTAATTACATAAATTGTTTTGTTCTTATCATCAATAATTGATGACATTTTAACTCTTAAAATATTTAATTTGTTTTTCTTTTCTATAAATTCATTCTCCTTTCTAAAATGTAAGCTGGGTATCCCAGTTACTAAACAATGGCGAAATTCACTTGTGAAGCAAAGTGAAGCACGCCTTATCCTGTTTACAAAAATTGTATAATTACATTGTTTTAATCAATATTAGTTACCATTATTTCACCTCCATTACTTGTTATTTAAAGAGATATACAAACACACTCCTACATTATTACAGGAGATTTCAAATGAGTTTTGATGGGGTGTTTACCAAAACTTATTAAACTTTTTCTAAATATCCCTTCAATAGTAATGGACATTAGAAGTCCAAAGTGTCGGGGTTCTAAACTAAACTTTTTTATTTTTTTATATCTCTTCAATAGTAACGGACATTTACACATCAAAATGCGAGGGTCATTAATGAAAAAATTTTAGAAAAATTAAAAAAAGTGAGTCTACCCGAAGGTAAACCCACCCAGTTTGCTTGTGAAAGTAATTTGCTATTTATTTATAATTTTTCAACTACTTCTGCAATTTTGCAGTTTTTCAAATAATTGAATTTATATGTTTCGCCCACCATAATTTTATCGTTAACAATTAATTCAACTTCTTCACATGTATCTAATATCAATACAATTGGTTTATCATTAATTTGAACTCCTGATTCGGGTTCTCTATTTCTTTTAAATTTCAACACTTTTCCTACGATAGAAACATACTCATTATTTTTTAATGATTTAAAATCTTTTAATAGAATCACAATTACTTTTGTTGAAAAGAAAATTAAGACAATAAACAATCCTATTACAAAAATCAAAAAGATTATACCAAATATTTTTCCAACACTCTCAATAAAACTATTGTAATTAATGGTCATAATTACACTAGTAACAATACCACATATTAACACAAATATATGACATATCATTGTAAACCAATATAATTGACGAATAGATGTTTTTTTCATCGAATCACCTTCTTAAATAAATTATGAAAAATAAAGATCCCACATACTTCTAAAACCACCTCTATAGAATGCTTTCCAAGGAGATGGAGCAAATGTAGTTAGTCCTCTTGTAACAACATCATAAGCATATTTTCCAACATTAAAGGTTTCAGTTCTGTTTGTGCCAATCTTAACAACTTGATTAATAGCTGGTCTTAAAGCGACGTCATAAGCAGTTTTAACGATACCTTTCATACCAAGTCCTTTAATCAAACCACCAGATATAAATGCTACAGCGTAATCTTCCCATGTTCCAAATGAAGTACCAGTTAATGTATATGCAAATAAATCCGAAATAAATTTGTTAGTCACAGAAGACATTGCACTTGTTAATACCGCTCCTCCAGCACCAATGATTCCACCAACGCCAGCACCAAGGACAGCGCCAGTTACTGTTCCTCCTACATATTCATACCATTTGACACTTCCATTAA
>DUUN01000182.1 GCA_012841535.1 Gallicola sp.
ATAAAAAAATCAAACTAATTCTATTGAATTAGTTTTTTGTTTATTATTTATTATATTATGTTTTCATTAAACATATTTATTTAAATATTTTTCTATTTCTTTCCTTTTATCTTCATACATATGACTGAATTTTATTTTTAAATCACCAACAAATAAAATAATATATCCGTTTTTTAATGATTGATTTCCTGATTCATAATCTTCATGCATTTTTGCTCTTTTATATTTAATTTTAGATATTGAAGATTTATTTATACTTTCAGTTTGTTCTTTTTTTACATCTTCTAGATTCATCTTTGCAATCATATTATAATAATCTGTAATAGCTGTTTGCATTGCAAATGTTTGTTTGATGAACTCTCCTCCTTTTTCTTTTTCTTCATTCTTTTTAGCAAGTAATAATTCTTTTTGTTGTCGAGTGTAGTTACAAGTATTTGGTCATTAAAAAAGCTTAGTATACAAACATCTCTTTTTAAAAATCCTGCTTTCTTTGATGTTAACAATGCTAATTCATTTTTCATATTTACCTCCAATTTATATTTTCATAATAACACACATAATTAAGATTTAATAATACAAGTTATTATAAAAAAACATATTCAAACTTTTATAGATTTGCTTTTATTGCCACAAAAAAAGTAGACTTCTTTTTAAATTATCTACTTTTATTCATTAATTTATTGGAAATCTTAATCTTTTTTTGTTACTTTTAACCAGTTTTTTCCATCAACAATTCTAGAAATCAACATAGCACTTGCAGTATCGCCTGTTACATTTAAAACCGTTGCCAGTGGATCTATTATAGTAGCAATAATTGTTAAAATAGGTAAGGCTGCGATTGGAAATTCCATCATTTTAATTATAAATAGTTCTGAAATTGTTCCCCCTCCAATTGGGACAGCTGATACAAGTAAAGTAGCAACTAAAGCAACCCCAAAGATTTTAAGAACATTGGAATTGGCATTAAATAAATGGACTAAAAACATTATCTTAAACACACTTCCCATAGTTGAGCCATCTTTATGAAAACTAGTTCCCAGTGATATCGTTGAGTCCGCTATATCTTTTGAAACTCCTATTTCTTTAACGCTTTTATTATTAACGGGCATACTAACTGCCGATGAACAAGTTGCCAGAGCAGTTATAGTTGGTGGTACAACGTTTTTCCAATAAGCAATTAAACCTTTTTTTCCTGCTGAAATGAATGCATATAAAGAATATATACCAAAATAAACCACCATAGAGGCAACTGTATAAATAATAAAAGTTTTTATATATCCCAAAACCACTTCATTACCAAATGTTGCTGTTAAAGTCGCAAAGTATACTCCCAAACCTATTGGAGCATAATACATAATTATTTTTAAATACTTTTCAATTACTAGATTAGCACTTTCTAATAATTCTAAAAATTTATTCCCTTTTTCTTTTATTGTGTTAATAGAAATACCAATTATAATTGAAAATATAATTAAAGCAATCATGTTATCATTGCTAAATAATTGATAGAAACTATTTACACTAATAGCTTTAACTGTTTGATCAAGCAAATTTAATTTAGCCGTCTCTTCTTCGATTGATAAATCCAATTTATTAATTATTTTTCCACTATCAATATTATTTACTAAAGTAATTCTAGTACTAAACATACCAATAATGACACTTATAATCGAAGTGACTAAGAATACTATAACGATTGGTAGTAAGATTTTCCTTAATCTTTTTAAATTTTTCTACATTCCATGTAAACTCTATTCCATTATCAGTTTGTATTTCAGTAGGCTTATAACCACAATATAAAAGACATCTATAAATGAAATCAACAGTATCATTAGGTGTATGCGAATCATAATGATAAATAAATCTTTCTCTAGAAGCTTTGTCAATACAAGTATATTGATAATATCTAATATCATTAGCTAAATTAGAAGATTTACATTGATTGGGAACATATTTAACATCAATTTGCCATTTTAGACCTATTTCTTTAGGAGTATCATAAGGTTTGGGGAAGTATTTAGAGGTGTTTTTAACATTAAACTTATTATACCAACCAATCTTTCTTAAGAATCTATATAAAGGAGAAGGATGCCTAGAATAACCTCGATTAAGCTTTGATTTATACCACAACTCACATAGAGTTATATTAGGATTTCTTTTCAAATAATTATTAATCCATTTTATTTCTTCGTCAGTAAGAGCATTGGGGTGTCTACTTTTTGGTTTATGAGAAATATCTCTTAAGGACTCTTTAGTACCACCATATCTTTTGTTCCACCTATAAAGAGATACTCTAGAAATGTGATATTTTCTACAAACATAATCAATAGAATTGCCATTCCTATAAGAAACAACGGCATAATATCTAGTATTTAAATCATGAGGAAGTTACCTCTTTTCATAATCCTTTTTTTCGTTTATAATATTCATGTAATTCAAGACCTTTCTAATTGGTTTGTTCTTAACTCAATTATAAGTCTTGAATTACTTTTTTTATACTAAATTGTTTCACATCAATTGTAACACTACACAGATTTAAATTAGCAAAGACTAAGGAAATTGACATTTTAATCCAAAAGTGTTATTATAATTAACATTTATTTAAATGGGGGGGTAAAATATAATGGAGCTAAACGAGTTATATGCAATTAAAAATTCTAATAGTGAAGAATTAAATTTGCAATATAATATGTCATTAAACCAAAAATATAATGCTGTTTGCTTAGATATAGATGGAACTCTTACTAATTCTGACAACATAATAGATCCAGAATTAATATTAATTATTTATAATTTATTAAATAAAAATGTTCCCATAGTCTTTATCACTGGTAGAGGAAGAATAGGAACAAAAGGTTTTGTTGAAAATCTTTTTGATTCAATTAAGAAAAAATATGAAATACCAGCAAAAAAACTTAAAAATGTTTTTGCGTTAGTCAATGACGGTTCTTTACTTTTGTCAAGCGATGAAGTTAGTAATATGTATTTAGAACAAGAAACTATATTAGTGGATGGCAAAGCTCTGCAAGAACTAACAACAATTGACAATTTAATTAAACGCAAACTACAAAATGAAATTAAAACAACTTATTCTCATTCGAAAAATGGTGAAATGTTAAATATAAGATTTGTTTTTGATGAAAATAATTTAAATGAATATAAAAAATTACATAATGATTTACAAAACATAATAGAGCAACATAAGTTTCTTAAAATAAATTTAAGCTTTGGATATTGGAAGGAAAAGAAGGTTTTGCAAGTTGGACTTAGCAATAAAGCAGATGGTGTTAGGGTTGCGGAAAATATTATTGGTGTCCCTGAAAACTCAATGCTTAGAATTGGGGACTGTGGTGATGTTAAAGGTAATGATTATGAATTTTTGAATTGTCAACAAGGATACAGTGTGGCAGAATATAGTGACTCTATATCAGGGTGTTATCCAGTTGTGGATAATATAACAGGAGAAGTCTTAAAAGGAATAGAAGCAACCAAATATTTATTAAAGAAAATGAAGATACTGCCGACGGTATGTTTAGAAAAAGCAAATAAATTAAAATATAAAAAAGAGTATGCCAAAATTGAACAAAAACTAAATTTTGGCACTAGATCAGTTTTAGAACAATACAACACTTCATTAATTAATAATTTTAATTTAATTAATGGTTTTAATGATTTATTTGAGAGAAATATTGGTGGAATTATTTTGCCTTTTTATGAGTGGGAATTAATTCCTGATGACAATTTATTAAAAAAATTATTTAATGAAACAGAGAATGGCAATAGAATTAACAGCCTGCTTACAAATAATGAAGTTTTGCTAAGAGGATCTGATAACTATTATTATTTTTTAAAGGAAAGAGTGAAACTAGCGGATAAAAGCGAACCGCTTGATTATACTACGGTTTTAAGATGGCATTTTAAATATACTAAATTTTTTATTAAAAGTGCTGAAGCGATCGTTCTTGAACAAAATTTTGAAAAAACATATAATAGAAAAATAATATTAGGAATTTTAGATAATATTCGTAATTATCTGTTGATCAATATTAACGCCGAATTGATGAATGGTTACTCTAATAATTATATGCTAAATTTAGATAGTTCAAATAATGATAGCGTGTTATTTGATCTTTATAATTTCGCTATTAAAAACACTAATATAATGAAAGAGTTAACATTTAATAATAAAGTTGATTATGTTGAGTTAAACGGTCACTTGTTAAATATTGTTAATATATCTAGAAATTTGCTGGAAAAATTTTATAAAAATGCCATAAACATCGATTACGCTAAAGTATATAGAGTATACAGAGAAATAGATAATTTTATGGAAAATTTTATTACTGTGGATTTAGTAACGAAACATCATTTTGATGGTATTGATATGGATGATATCGGTATTGTCGGACTATTATATGGTGGTTTAGAAATACCTTTGATATTTAAAAGTAATTTTAACAATATAAAAGATGTGTCTGTTTTACAGTTCTCATCAGCAATAAGCAGCAATTATAAAGCAAAACAAGCAGTTGAGTTAAGAAATTTTAGTGTTAAAGATTATGGCGGACTGGATTTTTATAATGTAGATAAAAGCAAACAATATATAGTTGCTGATGACAATCTTTTAACTGCTAAAACCATGCAACTTGCTTTAAACACAATGTATGACGAAGATATAGATATAAAAAAATTACTAATTGTAAGATATCCAAGTTTAAATAGAGTTGATCAAATGTTTATGGATAGACATGGTGCTGTAAATTATAAATTCTTTTTTGATTTAATTGTAGGTCTCGCGTTTCCAAGTCCATATAGTAATATGGATATTCCAGATTCATATTTAGATTCATTAGGAATTTTTGATGTTACTAAACAAAAAATTCTTGAAACATTATATAAAAACCATGATTATCAAAAAGGAAGCGAAGTTTCTTCAATAAGGCATACAAAACAATTCAAATAAATTTAATAAAATGCTATAATTGAATTACCAGAAAAGAGGTAGCAATGAAAATTATTGGTGTGGGAGATTTAGTAACAGATTTTTATTATGAAAATGATAAATTAATTGGTTTAGATGGGGGAATGACTTCTCATAATATTATTGTGAATTTGGCTCATTTAAAATACAATACTAAAGTAATTGGAGCTAGAGGCGATGATACTGCCGGCAAATTAGCTGAAGATTCTTTAAAAAGTTTAAATGTGGATATAAGTAATATAAATATAGTAGATTATGCTACTAGGTGTTTTCACGTTTCATTTGTTAAAATAAAAGGAAAATATTCATTTACTTCTAAAAAAAGATGCCCAGTATGTCAAGAAAAGAAATGGTATGATGGAAGCAAATTAGATATAGATAAAACAATAAAAAATATAAATAAAGAAGATATAGTTATTTTTGACAATTTAAATGATATAAATATTAAAATAATTGAAAAACTAAATAACAACATAATTATGTTAGATTTAGGACAGTATTTTGAATTTGAAAACTTATCTGATCAAGAATTGTTAGATAAACTAAATTATAATTACACAATAATTCAATTAAATAATAGAGTTTCAAACTATCTCTTAAAAAGGTATAATATAAATGAAAATGAGTTGTTTACAATAATTAAATCAAAATTAATTGTTATCACAAAGGGAGAAAATGGTGGTAACTTTTATTATAATGATAAGCTAGTTAATGTTAGACCAAGCAAAATAATTGAAGAGACAGATCCGACTGGTGCCGGTGATGCTCATTTTGCTA
>DUUN01000630.1 GCA_012841535.1 Gallicola sp.
ATTGCATTGTCCACTTGTTTTATAAATCTCTCTCCTGAATTTTCAATATCATAATAAGAAAATGAGTTATAAGAATCATCCGTTGATTTTTTTAGCATACCAACACCTATTTTTAAAAACGTCTCTCCAATCTTTACGTTTTCATAACCGACTGCTCCAAATTCATCAACGGGACCACATATTGCATCATGTTTTTTAGGGGTATAATTATCAAACCACTGCCCAAAATAATTATGTCCTTTATATTCAAGTTTTGAAATAACACCAGACCAGTCGAAACGGGTTGACCTATAATAACCTTTTTCTATGTCGGGTAAATATAGATTTGCCGTAATAACTCCATTGGAGATTGATGCATTTGGCACCTCCGTAGTAGTAAGATCAGTGGAAATCATAAGAAGACTTATGAATAAAAACAGGCTTGTAAATTGCATTTAACTATTCCTTCAATTTTCCAACAAAATAACCAAAACTGCCTAAAGAAAATGAAATCTTGCTATTATTTACCTCTACATTTTTATAATCACTATCAGTAAATAAAGCTTCATATACCTTACCATCTTTTTGCATTGACTCTACATTAACATATAGTTTCCGATTCGATACATTTACAATTGCCAGTATCGTAGCATTATTCTTAGTTCTTAAAAATGCAACAACAGATTCAGGATTATCAGTGTTCAGCCATATAGTACTTCCTTCTTGTAATGCAGTTTCACTTTTTCTTAATGTAATCAGTTCCTTATACCAGTTTCTCAGTTCTTTTTTTGTTGGGATAGTTTGTGCCAGCCAATTTATGGCACCATTATCATTATATGATTTTTCCGGGTAATATTCAATCCCATAAGGCGATCCATCTCCAATCTCTTGCCCGTTATAAATAAATGGAACACCGTCAATCATAAAATTGATAACATTGGCGGCTTTACTTCCCTTACTACTAAAAATAATTTCTGGCCGATGTTGGTCATGGTTATCAACCCATCGAATAAAACGAGAACCTTCCGGAAATTTAGAATTCATTGACTCCCATTTTTCTCTTAACATAGTTGCAGACTCTCCATTAGCGAATACATTTTTTAATGCACCAAACCATGTAAAACCATAACTGAGATCAAAAGCTCTAACAAGTTCTTTAGGGTTATCACTTTCTGCCAACATACCTATATCCGGCTTAATTTTTTCCATACGTTTTCGTGCTTCTTCCCAAAAATCCAATGGAATTCCGGAAGATACATCACAGCGCCACCCATCGAACTCATATTTAATGACCCATTCTTCCATATTTTTTAAGAGAAACTCCCTCAGCTCCTTATTCTCAAAATTCAAATCATAAAAATTATATGCATTTTTTATAAAATTCCCATTTTCGTCCCTTTTGTAATATTCGGGATTTTGAATTAAAGTATTACTCGGGCCTGTATGTAAATATACCAGGTCCATAAGTACCCTTAAGCCAAGATAGTGAGCGGTGTTGATAAATTCTTTTAAATCTTCATCCGTACCATATTCAGGATCAACCTTTGTATAATCCATTATCCTGTAAGGATTACGTGGATTATTTGCCGGAGATGCTTGTTGTCTGGGGCTCCAGAATTCTTTGTTTATATCTCTGTCCTGAAGCATTACAGGGCATAAATAAACAATAGTGGCACCTAATTCTTTTATATCCGGGAGTTTCTTGGTTGCTGCACTTAATGTACCGTCTATCGTAAAAGAACGTGGCCATATTTGGTACATAATGCCTTCGGATATCCAATCGGGAGCTTCTCTTGCAATTTCTTTATTTATACTATTTTGCGGATAGGTATTCAAGCCAGCAAACAACAAAACACATATTAGTGCTAAAATAATTTTATTCATCTGTTTGAAATTTTATAATTTAAAAAAATAAGCAAATTAAAAATTTGATAACCCAAGATTTTAATAGGGAGGTTCACTTTATCATTTTTCTTCAAAAAATGTTAAGGCGTTGATATTATAAGTTTATAAAAATTAAAGATGGATTTGCAATGTATTTTGATAAACTCAGTAACTCAACACCTCAACAAAATAAACAAAACTATGATCAAATTATCCCTGTTCAATATCCGGGATTTTGTGTCATATTCTCATTAATAATTATTTCTGTTGTTGGAATTGGCCACAAATAATGCTTTGATGCATCAAAAC
>DUUN01000464.1 GCA_012841535.1 Gallicola sp.
TAAATGGATATAGTTATGCATTAAGTTTTATGCAAGAATTTTTAGAAAGCGTTAAAAAAGAAAATTTTAATTTTGATAAACTTATGAAATCCATGTATGGCGATATAGAAAAGTTTAAAGAGGGATATTTAAACGATATGAAAAAAGATTTTGAAAGTATTTGTTACTATTTAGGTAATTATGAAAAAATTACTGATTTAGTAGAAAAGGTATCAAATGAATAGATACACTTATAAAGATTACTCTCTAGAACAATCTAGCTACAATAACCATTATATGATATTTAATAAGACCGGTAACATGGTATTCCATTGTTCTTGCACCAAAGAGCTAACGGATGAAGAAAAGGAAAAAGCTATACAAAACTATTTAGAATTAAGGGAAACTATTGAAAACAAAATTTTAGCTTTAGAGGTATCAAATGAATATGTAGTTAAATAAAAAAGGAGGTTGGCTATGATGGATACAAAACAAACAATATTCAAAGTGTTATCTGAATACAAAAAGATATTAGAAGATAAAGGGTATAAAGTTTTATATTTAGGTCTGTATGGGTCACAAAACTATAATTTAGATGATGAATTAAGTGACTATGATGCTAAAGCAATTATATTACCAAGTTTGCATGATATTATATTTAGAAAAGTAACTAGCAAGACTATTGATTGCGAAAACGGAAGTATAGATGTTAAAGATTTAATTACATTCTATGATGTTATTAAAAAAGGTAATTTTAGTTATATAGAGAGTATAGATACTGAATATTCTATTGGAGATAAGACAATAAAAACAATGTTCAAACAATTTAGACCTAATTTAAAATCAATATTAGGTGCAATGTACGAGAAAAGAAAAGCATTAACTCACGAATACCCAAGTAAAAAAGAAGAGTTTGAAAAATGGGGTTTTGACCCTAAACAGTATCATCATATAATTAGATTGTACGAAATGTTAAACTACGAACCAGAAAATAAAAGTTATTTAATTTATGATATAGGCGAAACACTATATTGCAGGGAACATATGTTAGAAATTAAAAGAAATACAAACAATTTAACTAAAGAATTTGTTGAAGAGCATAGCGATGAAACAATTAAGAAAGCAAAAGAATTAATACCTGATGATTATAAATATGAGCCTATTAATCTTGACAAAGAAATAAGTAAATATATAGAAGACAACATTAAACTAGAACTATTGAAAAATAGTGAAGTTCAGTCAGCTAGACAATATAGAACATTTGGAACACCAATTCCTAAAAGTGATTTGAAAAAGTTTCCTATTTTAGAAGAACACAATGGAAAAGATGTAAGTTATATTGTTTATGAAAGTATAGAGGTGTTATAAATGAACTTATACGAAGAACATTATGAAATATTAAAAAAATATAAAGAAGCTAATAAAAATTACAATAAAGTTTTAGAAAAAAAAGCACTATTGGTTTTAAAAACCCAACCTGGTGCAGTAGACACAACAAAAGAAATAGTTGGCGGAAACCATAATGTAGATAAGTTTGCTACATTTGTTGAAAAATTAGAAAAAATTGACCCAGAAATCCAAAGAACAAGAAA
>DUUN01000166.1 GCA_012841535.1 Gallicola sp.
AAATTGTTGAAAGAAACTAATAATATAATTGAAGAAATTAATGTTATTACTAAAGAATTATTTAATTTTGATAAATCAGCTTCAGGTTTTATTAATAGGGCAAAAAAACTCATTGATAATAAAAAGTATGATAATGCCCTTAAAGCATTGGAGAAAGCAAAATTTGCATATGATTATGATACTTTGAAAATTGAGCAGAAACAAGATATTGATAAATATTTTAATATTTGTAATATATATCTTAATAATACAACCGATAGAGAGTTAGCAAAAATATTTGAAGACAAGAGATATTATGATTATGCTTTGATTCATTTTACTTCTTTAAATAATTACTTCAAAGTAGCTATAATTAATTTATATTTAAATGGATATGAAAAAGGTGCTAGAGAATTCGAATTAAATTGTTCAAAATATGATATAAACATATTTGATATTTATAAACTAAACAACGAGGATTATAATAAAGTATTAGATGATTATATAGAAAACAAAAATTTATTAATAGATATTAAAATGGAAAATATAGATAGTAATATTAAAAAGTTTCATGAAATAATAGAAAGGATATAAAAATGGAAGAAAAAAAGTATATTGAAAAAGTAGAAAGTTTTATAGAAAGCGCAAAGAAAATTGAGGAAATAACAGTTGATCTTGTTGCTGGAGTTGAAAGTTTAAGTACATCTATTTCTGAATTAAAAGGAACAGAATCTTTAAGAGATAGTCTTGATAGTTTAAATAGTAATATGGAATTGATACAAACATATAATTCATCCATATTAACAGCGTTTAAAAACATTGAAGATTACAACAATATAGACAACAATATTGATCAAGCAAATACAAATATAAAACAAGTATTGGAAAGTTTACAAGCAATAAATGGAAAAACAAAAGAATTATTAGAAAAAAGCAATAATTTAGATTTAACACAAGTAGTAAATTCATTGAATGAAATAAGTAGAGATATATCTGAATATAGTAAGAAATTTGAAGAAGAATTAATTCCGCTGATTACTAATGATATTAATAAAAAAATTAGTGATATTCAATCTGAAATAGATACTATTAAAAATTCTTTTCAAACTTATAAAGAAATCATGGATTCGATGTTAAAAGAATTTCAAAAAGAAAGTTCTACTATTGTTGAAGCATTTACTGAAGTTATAAAAACTAATAAAGAGTTAATATCATTAATGAATGATATGAAAAATAATAATAAATCAACTGAAGAATATATTGATCAACTTTTGAGTCGATGGTATGATGAAAATCATGGTCTTTTTGGAAGAAAGAAGAAAAATAAAAAATAACAAAAATTCAAAAACATCATATGAAACAAAAAAATGAAAGAAGAGAACAATAACGTTGTTTATGTGTGCTTTGATTATTAAAGGTGAAATTTAAATGAAAACAATTGATTATGAAAAAACTAAAGGAAAATTTATTATTAGATACCAATCTGACAAAGAACCAACAGAAATAACTGTAAATATTGATGAAAACTCTATAAAAACAGATTTGGCTAAATTGCTTATTGATAATGAAGAGGGAGCAATAATTAAATATACAACAATATTACACGGAAACGAAAATAGCGAATATATAGAAATCTTAGATAAAAAAGTACAATTAATATATAGTAAAG
>DUUN01000662.1 GCA_012841535.1 Gallicola sp.
CTCAATGTATCCATGCTCATTGAGTGAACAAGAAACAAAAATATCACCTTTACTGATACGGAATGTATTTGTACCATATTCAATACGAGTAATCCCGAATATTTCTGAATGATCCGGAACAATTTTTATGATTCTGTTTTGAGAATCGTAATTGATAGTGTATTGATAAGTAAATTCTGTGTCCTGAACAGTAATTTTCGTAATATTTTTTGTTGGTAAATTACTTGCATAGAGTGATATTGTTAGCAAGAATGACAATGTCACAAAAGCGTATTTTTTAGCTATTTTCATAAGCTTTAATAATTTAATAGCAGTCTTAATAAACTATGAAGCTACTAAAATAATAATTGTTATTATTACCGCTGCAATTAGCACATACAAACAGCCAGGTGTTCCATCTTCCACAGCAGCTTTATATGCAATACTAAATAAAAGTAGAATAAAGCTAATCCCTACAATCCAAGCTATAATATTAAAAATTACCATAATATTCTAGTTACAATGTATAATTTTAGACTTCCGTCCAACTCTCTTGTTCATAATAATCAGCAAAACTCTCTCTAATTCCTTGCATCTCAGATTTAAGTTCTTCGTTAGTATATAAGGACTGAATTTTCTCAAACTCTTTTATAAATTTCGGATAAAGTCTATTTAATTGTCCCCAACCTACTTTTTGCGAAGCATACGTTGCATGAAATTTAGCTTTTGTATCACTTAAATATTTAACTATGACTATTTCTCCGTACGAGCCAGGGCTTTGCTTAGTCACAAAGGCAATCCAATTTTCACTTATTTTTACAACTCTCCACTTAAGTTCTCCTCCAGCAAACATAGTTAAAGGAATAAACTCTTCATTGAACATTTTTCTAAAGTTAAAGTTGACTTCAAATTCCTTTTTAGGTGCCCAAGATGTCATCCAAAAAGAATAAAAAAAACCTGCAACTATTATTAATAACCAAATCATAATAACTTTATTTATTTAATAAAACTTTAATTAGATAAAAAATAAAACAGCAATAACAACCCCAATTATCACACCAATAATAGCCCATATGTCCACGTTTTTCTTAACTTCAACCAAAACCTCTTTTTTAACCGTGTTATTGTTATTAGAAAAAAGAAATATGTAGCTAGTGTTTTTAGTCGGAGTAAAAGTAACATTCCCGTTGACAGGATAATTACCGTGTCCTATAATTGTCAAATCACTTATATTACTTGTCTTCCATTGAAATTGTACTGTATCTCCAAAATCAATCTTTTTATTGCTGACTAAAAGTTTTACATATGGCTCTAAATCATAGTTGACTTCATCTTCTTCAGACGGTTCGTTGAAATTATTATCAAAAAATATAGAGTTATATTCGCTACGTAACTCATCATCAGATAAAACCTCATAAGCTTCTTGAACTTCCATAAAACGAGCATTAAAAAATGGGTCATTATCATGCTTATCAGGATGAAACTTGAATACATACAACTTATAAGCTTTTTTTATTTCATCTTTTGTTGCTTGAGGAGAAACATCTAAAATCTGATAGTAATTCTTTAACATAAGTGTGTTTATTCTTTGGGATTAGGTCCATAACCATTTGTGCCTTGCTCACTATCAGTACAATATAGTACAATTAACCAAATTGAACCAATTACTGGAATTAAACTCACAAGTAACATCCATCCACTTTTCCCTGTATCGTGAAGTCTTCTTACGGCTACAGCTAATGAAGGAATAAATATAAATAACCAATAAAGCGTTGTAATAATACCATAGTCCATGTAATCAAATGTTAATTCAGTAACATTATCAACAAAAATAGCACAAAGAATAAAAATAGCATTCATTAATGCAAACATCCAAAACTCAGTTCTTCTTGCGCGCCCTTTGAAATTAGAATAATTTTGTAAAACTTTAATGTACCAATTCATATCATTATTACTTTCCTCTCCGTCCCCCAAGTTCGGAATTAAAAATAAATAAAAAAAGCGTGGGAACTGTTAAACGTTACAGACTATCAGGTTCTATCAAAATCCAACTACAAGTAAAGCTACAGCCCAACACCGTATTATTTGTAATGTTTTGTTGTTGTTTCCTCTATCTTATGTGAAATTTGGTAGTCTTGATAATCAGGGTAATTTTTAAGACGCTTTTCGATTTAAATTAAAAGTTATCAA
>DUUN01000033.1 GCA_012841535.1 Gallicola sp.
ATATGAACTATTAAAAAAGTCCGCTGAACCTATACGATCCATAGCGGACAAATCAATGAGGTAAAAGTGAGACACCATATGAATGATTTGCTAAATCTCACGATAAGGGAGGTCGTTAGACCTAGCATCCCTTAATCGAATCATACAGTTGGTAACACCTTACCATTTATATTATATCACATAATGAAAAGTTATCAACATATAATGTTGAGAACATTTTTTAAAAAAATGTGTAATTTTTAGTTGACAAAGAAAATAGTGTATATTATAGTAATAGTGAAGGAGGAAAGAAGGAAATGAAAATGTATGTAGCCGGAGATGGTAAAATCTTATTCTTGAAACTCACTTATGATGAGTATTCAAGGTTATGTCATGCTATCGAAAAGAAGGATAACAAAACCTTCAACGAATTAGTGAATAGTTTTCACAAACGCAGTAGAATATTAGTTGATTAAATAATAAAGAAATGAGGTAAAAGAAATGTTAAATCTAAATGCTGTTAAAAAGTTGTTAACTAAAGTTAGTAAAGAAAATAGTCTATTAGGGTGTATTAAATATGAAAAAGAAAGGTTATATTTTACTAATAAATATTCATTAATAGTTATATACACAAAAAGTGATATTGAAAAACCTCTACTTTACAATGTATTTGATGGATTATTTAGTGTAGGTAATTATTATAATGTTGATGGAATAGTGTATACTATATCACAAGATAGAGGAGATGAAATTAAAGAAATTAAAGAGGTAGATAATTACTACTTAATTAATGATGTTTTATTCGATAAAAAACTTGTTGATGTTACTTTTAAAACTATAAATATATCTTTTAATAAAATAAATAAAGATTATTTAAGAGTAAATACAAGTAAAAAGGTATTAACTTATAACAATGAAAGTTTAATATTAATATCAATATTAGCACAAGTAGGTAAAAGGTGGACTAAATAGTATTGATATGGTATACCACTTACAAAGTAAAGGAGCAATAAAAATTGAAAGAAATAAAGTATAAGGAAGCGAAAGAGTATTTAAGAGAGTATCAAGTATTATTTTTTAAAGCAGAACGAGTAAAAGCGAGTTTAGAAGAATTAAAGAGAGTAGCATACACGCCGAACACAACATCAATAATAGCGATGAATTGTAGCGCAAGAGAAACACAAAACGAGTTTAATAAAAAGCACTTGAACGATTTAATAAACGATATATTAGATTTAGAGAGTAAATATATAAATAAACTAAATACTTTAAATAATAAAATGGAAAGTATAGATAAAATGATATCTAAATTATTAAGTAATACACAAAAGAAAATAGTATTATTAAAATATATAGGAAACGAACGCTTTGAAAAGATAGCAGTAGATTTAAAAATAAGTTATAGGCAAGTATTAAGAATAAACGATAAAGCGTTAAGTAAGATACAAAATGAAATTATAAGAAAGGAGAGAACTTGAAATGAACGAAGAAGAAAAAGAAGAGTATGAAGATTTACAATATCAAAAGTATGCAATAGAGCAAACATTAATTGATATAACAGATCCTGACTTTGATATTAGGGGTATAACAGTTAAATTAAGGGACAAGAAAACATATAAAACTTATAGTTCTTCTTTATATGATTTAAGTAAAGAATTACAAGAAGATATAATATCTATATTAAATAAAGAAAAAAAGCGAATAGAAAAGAGATTAAAAAAAATTATTTAAAAAAAGCACGAAAAGTGTTGCGTGTCACATAAAAAGGTGTTAATATGGTAGTGTGGAAGTAGTGGGTAAAGGAGAGAGTAAAAGCTCTCTTTTATTAAATGAAAACACAAAAATAAAAACATATCTTTCAAGGTGGGGTTAGGTCAAAGTGTATATTTTATAACACTCTAACAACAATGGAAGAAAAAAGGTGACTTGTGTATTTAAAAGTTGATTAGCAAATCCTTTCTGCTAAACTATCACTTACTTAAATAAGTATATTAGTCGCCTTTTGTTTTTAATGATTACAGGTTACTTATATTTTATTTACAGGTATAAAACACAAGCTTTTTTATTTTAAAAAATTATATTTATATTAAAGATTGTTTCTTTATATCTTATAACACTTATTTAAAAGTTAAAGAATTATTAAATAAAAAGAAATAGTATGATTATAATAAAAGTCGTAAAGAAAAGAATAGCGATAACAAAGAGTGTTTTTCTACTTTAAAATATAAAAGAAAAAAAGGGGGTATATTTATTTATGGCAAATATTATTAAGACTATGAAAGTTAAAAATAAACCTAAAACTACTACTATTAATTCTACTGATAATAAAAAGAATATATCTTCTACTGTTAATAATATTAATGAAACTAAAAAGAAAGTAGGAAGACCAAAGTTTATTATTGATTTTAAAATGGTTGAAAAATTAGCGAACATTATGTGCACGAGAGAAGAGATAGCAACTATATTAGGATGTAGCATTGACACATTAAAAAGGAGCGAAGAGTTTAGCACAGTCTATAAAAAAGGGTTAGAAAATGGCAAAATGTCGTTAAGAAGAATACAATTTAATTTAGCAAAAACTAACGCTTCAATGGCAATATGGTTAGGAAAACAGTATTTAGGGCAAAGAGATAACGTAGAGAACATAGATGAAGAAAAGACAAAAGTAATGATTATAAACGATGTAGGAGATGAAGAAGAAGAAAGCTAACATATAGAAAAATATATTTATATAAAAATAAAAAAAGAGTAAGGGGTTAAATACTTATGAAGAAGAAAGAAAAAAAAGGGGTAAGAATAAGCAAACAGATAATACCTAAATTCAGCAAAGCGTTTAATTCAAAAGTACCGAGAATAATTATATATGGTGGTCGTGGAAAGACAGCAACATCGTTTATGAGTTTAAAAAGTGTTTTTACAGTATTTAGCACTGATAATTGTAGTGGTGTAATTATGAGAAGAAACACAAATAAAATAAGGCGAAGTGTATTCGCAGAAACAAAAAAGGCAAGTGCAAGATTAGGACTATTAGAAAAGATACATTATAAAATGACTGTGTCGCCTTTTGAGTTTTTAGTAAAACAAAATAACAACAGAATATATTATACAGGTATAGAAAATACCGATGATATAAAGGGTATGGTTGATCCATTAAAGCCAATTAAGTTTGTATGGATTGAAGAATTGACCGAGTTTTTTGATAAGTCGTTAGAAGATGGAGAAGATATGTTAGATAACATAGAAGCTACTTTTTCAAGGGGGAATGATGATTGGTTCCAAATGTGTTATACATTTAATCCACCGAGAAATCCAAATCATCCTGTAATGAGATGGTTAAAGAAACAAGAACAAAGAGATGATACTTTAATTTTAAATGCTTCTTATTTAGATGTCCCGCAAGAGTGGTTAGGAAAAGCATTTATAAGGCAAGCAGAGAAATTAAAAGAAACAGATGAAGAGTTATACAACTATATTTATTTAGGGCAGTGTATAGGGTCAAGGGGTAGAATATACAATATCAAGGACAATTACATAACCGATAAATATAGAAATTATTATGACTTTTTCACAGTTGGATTAGATATAGGAGAAAGCAAGTCAGCAACAGTATTTACATTATGTGGTTATTACAGAGAAAAAGGACTTTTACACTGTGAAACATTAAAAGAGTATTATCACCGAAACGCAAATGAAAATAAATTTAATCAAAAAGAGTTTGATGACTACGCACAAGATTTTATAAATTTTTATAAAGAGTGTATAAGTGAGTTTGGAAGAATACCACTTGAAGTTAGAGTAGATCACGATGTTATGTTTAATAAAGCGTTGAAGAGAAAGTTTATAGAAAACAAATTAGATTTTAGTAGAGTGAAATTGGCAAGAAAGTTTCAAATAAATGACCGAATTAAAGCAACACAGTTATTACTTGCTAACGGTCAATATAAAATAAATAAGAACTGTCCTATACTTATACAAGCATTTAAAGATGCAGTATGGAACGAGAAAAAAAGCGATATGGGTATAGATGAAAGGTTAGATGACTTGACAAGCAACATAGACAGTTTAGACAGCAACGAATACGCAATGGAAATGTATTACAGTGAAATGTTAAGGTATGTTAGCAAGAAAGAGTGGAAGTGATAACAAGTGGCAAATATATTTAAAACGATTAGAGATAGAATAAAAGAAAGGGGACTAAATAAATTGGAAAAGAACTTACAAATTTTATATGATAGAAAAAACATATCTTTTAATCCGCTTACAGTATCAAGTTTAGTTAGTCCTATAAGTGATAAAAATTATTCAGTTAGGTTAATGGAGCACTATGTTTGGTATGTAGGGTCGTTGAGTTTATTATTAAGTTTTTATAGAAAAAATAAAGCGTTATATTCAACAGGAGAAGCATTAGATGATTACAATTACTTTTGGGGTAATGTCCCGATTGAAAATAGGCGTGTGCATTCTAAACTACCACAAATCATAAGTAATAAAATGGCTGATATGTTATTATACAATGGACTTGATATAGATACACAAGTTTATACAGTAAATGACAAAGGCGAAAGAGTGGTGGATGAAGAGCAGTCACGAATAGTAAAAAATGTTTTGATGAGTATTTACAAAGATAACGATTTTAAAAAGTTATTAAGAAAATCAATGACTGATGAAAGTTGGTCTGGCGATATAGCGTGGAAATTGATTATTGACACTTCATTTTCAAATAAACCGATTATACAAGAAGTAGACACAAGGAACTATGAAATCATAACTAAATACGGTAAAGATATAGGAATTGTTTTTAAAGAATACTACGAAAAGCAAAACGGCAAAACAACAGACCATTATGTGTTAGAAGAAACTTACACGAAAGATGAGAACAATAACGCACTTATTGCTTATCATTTATTCAAGCTTGACAGTGCAGGTAAAAAACAAGAACTACCATTAGGAGCGTTAGAAGAAACAGCACCATTATTAGACAATCCATTGTTTGATACCGAAACACAAACGATAACATTTAATGGACTTGCGGAGATACTCGCACATAGGAAACCGAACAGACTACCGAATGCAGAATTTCCTAACACGAACTACGGACAAAGCGATTATTCTGGGTCTTGCTCTTTGTTTGATAGTTTAGATGAAACTTTATCAACAATGGTTGATGATATAAGAAAAGGGCGCTCATTAGCATTTATACCTGATACACTTATACCAAGAGATATGTATGGCAATGTAGAAAGGTTTAATGATTTTAAATTAAGATATCAAAAAGTAGCTGGCAGTGATGCATCTACCGAAAACGAGAACGAGATAACGGAATACAACCCATCAAGCAAGAGCACCGAACAATTAGAAAAATACAAATCAATTTTAATGCAGGTTTGTAATTCAGTTGGTTTAAGTCCTCTAACACTTGGAATAACTGGACTTGAAAGTATAGATGCATCAGCACAAAGCCAACAAGAAAGAGAAAAGGTAAGTATAAGAACAAGGAATTATAAGATTGGTCTATGGCAAGAGTTTTTAAAAAAGATATCAAAAAAAGTTTTAAAAACTTATATCTATATGCAAGAAATCACAACAACGGGAGAAGAGATAGAAGATGAAGAATTAAAAGCGATAAAAGAACTTGATATAGACAACATAGAAATAAATATAAACTTTGGCGATTATGCTTTAAAACCTTTTGATGAAAGATTAAGAGATTATGGAAGCGCATTACAATTAGGGTCAATATCAATTGAAAAGGCGGTCGATTTAATTTACAAAGATGAAATGACCGAAGAACAAAAACAAATTGAAGTGGATCGATTAAAGATGCAAAAAGGGTTTAGTTTAGCAAACGAAGATAACTTGTTAAGCGATATAGATTTAGCACTTTAAAAAAAGAGTAAGTAAGCGAACATAAAAAGGAGCGAGTAAAAGATATGGAAGAAGAAAAAAGAGAAGAACAAGAAAAAGATATATCTATAAAATCGCCAAAAGAAAATGTCGCCGAAAAACAAATGATAGCAATTGAAGATGCGAACATAAGAATTAAAAAGTTAATAGTAAAAAGTTTAAGAGTAGGTGTAGATTTAAAAGAATTAAATAAACAGATATTAGAGATAATAGAAGAGAATGGAGAGTTTTTAAAAAAATATCCTAAACTGCACGAGTTATACACACAAACAATGAAAGCATCAACGCAAAGGTGGTTTAGATACTATACCGAGAACTTAAAAAAGATAAACACAAGGGCTGTAAACAAATTCACAAAAATAGGTATAGCAGTAAGTAATATCAATGCAATTTATAGCAATCAAAATGTGTTTAGAAAGTTTGTAGCGAACAATCCAAAGGGACTTGCTGTTATTGCAGATTATGAAAAGTTAGTAAAAAGAGAATTAAATAAACTTATAGTTGATAATCCAATAGCAACAATAACAGACAAAAACGGAGTTGTAAAAAGGCGAAGTTTAAGAAATGAAGCAGAAACATATATAAGACTACAAGCCAATAAAGAAGATATAGTGAATTTAAAAAAAAGCGGTGTAAAGTTTGTTATGACAACATCACACGCAGATGCATCAAAAAGATGCGAGAAATGGCAAGGCAAATTATATTCATTAGATGGCACAAGTGGAGTATATAAAGGGATGCGATACATACCATTAGAAAAAGCAATGCAAGGCGAGAACAACGATGGAAACGGTATAATAAGCGGTTATAATTGCAGACACCGAGCAATTGTATACAAAGATGGAATGACAGCACCAACGGAATATAGCAAAGCATTTATAAAAAAGCAAAGGGAGATTGATAGCAAGCAAAGATATTATGAAAGGCAGATAAGAAATTATAAAATAAAAGAAGAGTTATTGCGTGGTGGTGGTTTTAATCAAGAAGCGAGTGTTATACGCAAGAAATGGCAAATCAAAACAGCAGAATATAAATACTTTTCTTTGAAAAACAAAAGGGCTTATTATGAATGGAGAACAAGAATAAGTCTAAACGAAAAAGAGCAAATCATCCAAAGTGAGATTGCTAAACAAACAATGTAGGTTTCAATAGTCTTGTTAAAAGTTTAAGACTTTAAAGATAAAAGTATAAACAAGAAAACTTATTTTATAACAATACTAAATGGCGGAGAACATTTAGGAAAGGGGGAAATTTAAAATGAGTGAAGAAAATAAAACAGTAGTTAATGAAACAGAACAAGAAGCGCCTAAAATGGAAAATGCAAGCAAGGGTGCAGTGGTAGAAAACAAGGCACAAGAGCAAACATCAAAAGTTGAAAGCAAAACAATAGCGAACAAAAAAGAGCAAACAACTAAAAAATACGACTTTAATGAACTTATGAAAGATAAAGAGTTTGTAAGAGAGTATGACCGAAGAGTTGGCAAAGCAATAAACACTGCTATTGAAAAAAGAAAAAAAGAGATTGAAACTCAATTTAAAAACGAGTATGAAGCAAAAACAAAAAGTTATACAGAAGAGTATGCAATCAAAGAAAAAAGCCTTAATGAACAATTAAATTATTCAAATAATAAAATTGAAGCATTAAGCAAAGGAGTAAAAAGCGATTTTATTGAAGACGTTGTTATTTTGGCTAATAACTATGTTAGTGAAGAACTAGATTTTGATAAAGCACTGGAACAAGTATTAGAAAAATACCCATATTTTAAAGGGACCGAAAACAATAAAGTTATTAAAGCAGGAACTCCTATAAGCAAAGAACCAAAAACAAGTGGCAAAACGCTGGCTGAACTATACATTGAAAAAAATTATAGATAGCATTTAAAAAAAATAAAATAAAGGGGGAAAAATAAATGGCTATTAAAGTAAACAATCTATATGTTGATGAAGCATATAGTCCGATCGTGGTTAAAGCCTTGTGGGCTAATCAAGTTTTAATTCCTGGAATTACTTACACTGATAAATACTACGAGAGAGCAGGAAAAATTTATATTCACAAAGAAATCAAAGGAACGGTAAATGCCGGAGCACCTGGAAGAGACTTTACGTCACAACACGCTGAAGACGGTTTAGTTGAGATTTCAGTAAATCAAAACTTTAACAGAGACAAAAAAATATACGGAGTTCAATTAGCACAAGTTTCATACGACGTTATTGCTAGTCAAGTCGATTTAGTTGGTAGAGAAATTGGAGCTGGCAGACAAAAAACTGGACTTGCATTTTTAGCAAACGAAGCAAGTGTTTATGGCAGCAACGAAAAATTAACTGGAACTAACGTTAAAAAACACTTAGTTGCTATTAGAAAGAAAATTGTTGACGCTGGTGGAAGTTTTGATTATATCATCGCTTCAACTAGTGCTTATGCAGCGATTTTAGAAGACAAAACAAACTATGTTCCTGAAATGAACGATGAACAATTAAGAAATGGTGTCGTTGGTAGATACTTAGGTGCCAATGTTTTAGAAGCAAATGCACTTCAAGGAAATGTAAAACCTTACGGCTGGGACAATCCATATGATTTAAGCACAATTGATTTAATCGCTGGTAGCGTTGATGCTTTTGCTGTTGTAGACCAATTAGACTTATTAAGAGCAAAAGACAGCGAAAACTTCAACGGTGTAAGAGTTCAAGGAGAAGCAAACTGTGGATTTAAAGTTTTAAATCCTGACGCTATTGTTGTTAAGTTTAATGACGGAACAGTAAACACAAATGAAAACACTTTTTATGTAGAAGCGAAAAAAGGAACTACTACTAAAACTGTTTTAGTTGAATTACTAAACGGAACTTTTGACGAAACAATAGCACATACTGACTTTACAGTAATTGGAAGCACAACGACTGCTGTTGCTCTAAATGAAGCAAAAACAGTTGCAACTTTAACGCTTGCAGATGCAAACACTGATATTGTTATTACTGCAATTGCAACAACTAAAATTGTTGGCTATGATGCAGATATAAACAATGTTAGTGGTTTACCAATTGTCGTTAAAACTGCTACCTAGTTAGTTGTTATTTTAAAGGGGGAGAGATTTTATTTTTCTCTCTCTCTTTTTTAATTTAAAAGAAAGGAGTGGCAAAGTTATATGATTAAAATAACCGAGCAAGAATATTACGAAATTACAGGTATTAATTTAAGTAGTGTTTTACCAAAAGACCAAGACAGCAAACAAGCCGAAAGATTTTTAAATAGAATGTGTGATGAAGTAGAGAGATTTATAAAAAAATACAATCCAAAGTTTTATAACGACTATAATCTACCAAACATAACAAAAGAACAAAAAGAAATCATAAAAAACGCTTGTATAGAACACGCCTTATATACTTGGAATACTGGGTCTTATTATTATGAACCGAACGGTTTAGCAAAAAAGATACCAATATCACAAGATGTAAAAGATATATTAACACCATTACTTTATAGGGGGTTATAATTATGTCTTTGAACTTTTTATTTAATAATAAAGCGGGACAAAATAGAAAGGCGCTTTTTTTTAAATTAGAGATAGAAAACGAAAAGGTAGGAAACAACAACTTTTTAAATCCGGATGGACTAAAAAAGAAATTCGCAAAAATACCGATTGAATTTACTTGTGGAGTTTATGAGGGTGAAAAAACATTTAGAGAAAATGTAATGGATGGACTAAACATAACGAGTAGCAGCTTAATTTTATTTACAAATGATTTAAGAGTGATGGACTTAATAGAGCGTGGCGATAAAGTGAGATATGAAAATCAAGATTATGCAGTAATGGAAACAACAGTAATAAAAAATTATACTAACTCACAATATCAAAGATACGCACAAGAACGATATAAAATAATCGTATTAGGGTAAAAGGGGAGAAGTGATAATGTATGACTAAAAATCAATTTATACAATTTGTGAACGATTACATTGTCGCTGTTTTAAAAATGAATGCACCAAAAAGGACTGGCAACCTTGCTTATAACTCAATAAGATTAGTTGGAAATGAAATAAAGGTTGGGGGAGAAATAGCACCTTATGCAGTTTATACAGAAGAAAACAACAAGAGCAGTAAAGGGTGGATAAAAAGAACTATCCAATCTTTAATACCAACAATAGAGCAGTTGGCAAAAAATAATATAAGCGAAGAAGAATTTAGAAAACTTATAGATGAAACAAATAAAAATGTAGATTTACAATTTGAGAATATAGCAAATAAGTATTTAGAATATATGCAAAAACTAACG
This sequence comes from Gallicola sp., assembly GCA_012841535.1. Lineage (GTDB taxonomy): Bacteria > Bacillota > Clostridia > Tissierellales > Peptoniphilaceae > Miniphocaeibacter. Next base: position 10,153 of record DUUN01000033.1, read on the forward strand.
GCGAAAGGTAAGTGATAAGAAATGGAACAAAAAGAGAACATAACATTTGACCAGTTATATCAAACAGTGATATATGAAAAGTTATTAACGCTCAACGACAATGTGGAAAACTTCGTTGTTTTAAATGATGTTAGCGAGTTTCAAGAAAATGACAAACTTATTGAAGATGACACAACATACATTTTAATAAAAACATATGGCGGAACAAAAACAACACTACCAAATTTAAATCAATCGTTAGTTGCTTGTGGTATTATTGTAAATACGCCAGACGGTCAAAAGTGGAAGAGAATACTTGATACTTTAATAAGTGAAACAAACGGAGAGTGGCAAACGATATCTTATGATGGCGATGAAAAATATAACGCAGTAGCTTATAATTATTTTCAAACATTAGGCACGCCTTATATGTTATCACAAGTTGAAAATATAGGAACTTCAACAAGATATATAGTAAGTGTAAATGGCAACATTGCTTATGATACATCAACAAACTATAATGTATTCCCAACATATAGTGTTTTAATAGGAGCAGATTATATAGAGATTAAAAATATAATCAATCACAGTTTCTCATCTTCGCCAATACCCGAAACATTTATACCTTTAAGTAGCGGTATAGCAAAGAACGAAATAAAAGGGGTAGCACGCACATTTGCAATATCAGTTTTAATTGATTATGAAGATGAAGCGCACGACTTATTACTTACAAGATGTCTTAATAAAAACGAGCTACTAAATCCAATACCATTAAAAATAGAGATAGCAAACAAATATGTTATAGTTGGTAATTTTTCAGTAAGTATAACAGCAAATCAAACAAGGGGAAATTACACAACAGCAACATTTAATTTTGTAGAAAGTAGCGATTAAAATGGCAAAAGATATTGAATACACGATAAAAGTAGTGGTGCAAGGGGAAAGTAGCGGAACGAACAAAACGAGCGAAAAAACGGCAACAAACAGCGATGTAGTGATAGAAACGAGCGACCAAACATTAAATGGGTTGAACTCTTCACTTATTAAAGCAGGCATTGCAACAATTGCAGTTGGTAAATCAATGTTTAACTTCGCAACAAGTTATGTTGGCACATATACTGGTAGCAGTTATCAACAACAACAAGTAAATACAGCGCTTAAAATGGGCGGTTATGCTTTATACGCAACACGCGATCCGATAGGTGCTTCTGTTAGTTTTTTAACTGAAATAACAACAAACTTTATAAGTGAAAAGATAAATAGAGATTTAAGGGAAGCAGAATTAATGTATCAAAGAGAAAAAATAGGTTATACTGCTAAAAATAGGAGCAGAAAATAAGGAAAGGCAAAAAAGCAATAAAAGGTGGTGTGAAAATAAATGGAAACTTTTAAAGTTTATGTGTGGATGAATGAAAAAGATACTGACTACACAGAACTAAACGAAACAAACGGCTATGATGTTATAACACCTATATATTTAAGTTTAAGGAAAACATCGATGCTTGACTTTGGTTTAATTCAATTTTTAACTGAAAACGATATAACAATAAAACCGTTTAGCAAATGTAAAATAGAAATTACAAAAAATGGCACAACAAAAACTTTATATTTTTACACTGCAAACAATATAAAAACAAAAATAAACGAAACAGTAAATCAACACAATTTATATTTAATTGAGCCAACAAAGATATTAGAAAGATATATAATCGGTGCAAGGGCATTTTCAAAAGATAGTTTTTACACACCTAATAACAAAAGTTTAATTGAAACAATGCTAACTAACTGGACTGTAAGGGGAGCGCCTTTGATTGTATTAAATACAAACGATAGGCAAGAATTTTTACAACCTAACAAAGATTTATTTTTAAGCGAACAAACAACCTTATTAGAAGCTTTAATAAAAGTCGGCGGTAGAATGAATGCGTTTCCAAGATTAGTTGATTTTCAAACATTAGAATTTGATTTTTATGATCGAAACTTGGAAGAATACGAAATACCAACTGACAGCATATACTTTGAAGCAATAAATAATACTATTGACACATTCGCAACATCAATTGAAAGTTATGCAAATAACATTTTAGATACTGATAAAACAATGTATGAATTAGATAACAAGCACGGTATATCAGTTAGAAGCGAAACATTAAGAATAACAAAAGATACAGCAATGATTATTACAAGTAGACCGATATACAAGATTAGAAAAGTATGGATAGCACCAAATGAGAACACAAGATTTAGGTGTAGATATGATGGCAATTATATGGATTTACAAGCAGGAGCAAGAATAGATATAACAAACTATGTATATGAAAAGCGAGAGTATAATATGTTAGATTATGATAATAGTAGTGGAGCGACCGAGTATCAATTAAAAGCGTTATATTATGAAAGTGGAGATAACAAGATACAAGGTTTATTTGGTTATCACGATAATTGGTTGTTTCAAAGTGGAGAAGCAATAGAAAAAATCCTACTATCTGGAGCGAGAGATACTGGAAGCGCGGTATTGTTTCCTGCATATGGTGGGTGGGCGGAGATTATAAATCTAAATGTATCGCCAGCAAACGATTATTTGAATTTAGAGTATATTATAGAATACGAAACATTAGATGATATAAAAGTATCGGCGTATAAAGATAGATGGCAACAATCATCACTTATACCAAATACAATTATTTATAATCAAAGCGCGAACATAATCAACTTTAATTATTATGGCGAGAACTTACAAGCAACAGTTGATAAAATGGCAAACAATGAATTTGATATAACTTTAAGATTAAAAAACGAGAACATACCAAAACTTAATCAATGCATCGTTGTAAATAACAAAAAATACAATATAAATGAGATAGATATTGAAAGTTATAACACTTATAAAAAAGTGAAAATAAAGGCAAGTAATAACTATAATAAAATTGCAGAAGATATAGATATTGATAGTCAATTAAAACTATTTAATATACCTAACGATAATTATATTGTAGATAGAATTATAAAGTTAGAAACTTTTATATTTTTAAATAAAGAATATACAAAGAACGATAGCGATTTAACAAAGAACGGTAAAAGATTAATAATGGAAGCACTAACAACTTATAACACTACTGGCAATTCATTTACACCAATTGCGCAAGTAATAGTTAGATTAAATACTGTTTTTTTACTACCAATAAATTATTTAACAACTACCAAAAAGGCGATAATGTCTTTTGGATTTAACGATAATTATATTGGTGGAACTCAAAAAGAAGATACAACAGACAATAAAGGAGCAGTAAATAAAAATACATTTTATACTGACAGTAATGGCAATTTAGACCACTGCGACATACTCATTGAAAGATTAGTTGCAGAAGAAAATTATAAACCAAACAAACTACCTTTAAATGATAACTATTCCTTTCCAAAAAGATTATTAGGAACTGTTATACCAATTAAAAAGGATGTAAGGGAGAAATTAAAATTTAATTATCAAATCAACATATTAAGTGATAATGAAGATTTAATAATCGGCAATAGTTTTTCAAACAATTTAGGATTGTTTCATAAATACAGCGATGCAAAAAAATATGTTTATTTTTCAACAACTAAATTATATGAGAACTTTAAAAAGGTAAACAGTAACAATTGTAATGAGTTAGTAAATGGCGTGGCAACCGTAGGACTTTCAAACTCTATTACTATAAATAGAGATTACACAGATGAATATATGGGAGAAGCACATAACAATTATTTAAATATATCAATTACAGATGATTTAAAACAGTTGTATAAAGCATTCGTAATTGTAGATGAAAACTATGAAACAATTTTTATTTGTAATGATATTAACATAGAGAGAATATACTTTAATTTTTCAGATTATTATAATGAATAGAAAGGGGAAATGATAAATGATAAAAACTATTCACGAAGTCGTATTTGATAGTGCAGGAATACCAGACAATTACAATGTCGGAATATTAAGGCAAGGAACAAAGAACATAGACCAATTATCTATGCACTTTGAAAGTTATAACGATGCAGAAAGAGTGGTCGTTATAAGAGCAACAAGGGGAGATGGAGAGCTTGCACCGACTGGACTATTAGCACTACCAAGAACAGATGAAAACACAGGCAAAGTATGGTATGACTTTATATTCGGTCAGCAAGAAAATGAAAACAATGTAGGATCGTGGTTTACAGAGAGTGAAGATAACTTAACTTTAAATATTCAACTTGTAGATTATGATGAAGAAACACAAAAAACAAAAGTATATTTAACAAGTCAAATATCGTTTTTAATTGAAGAAACAAGCGGATTTGAAAAGGGCAGTGAATATACTTGGGACATTATACAAGGTTTTTTAAATGCTTTAAGTTTAAGACCAACATATCCTTATGTAGATAATGCAGTAAATATATTACAAGCACAAATTACAAGTAATAAAGGCAATATAACAAACTTACAAAATAGTAAAGTTGATAAAACAACGAAAGTAAATAATAAAGCACTACAAAGCGATATAACACTTACTGCTGATGATATTAAAGGCAAAGATGCTTTAAATCAAGAAATGACAATTCAAGAAGTATTAGATAGTAAAATGGATGACACGCAGTTATCACAAGTAATAGATGACAACTCACATAAAGCGCCAAGCAACAAGGCAGTAAATACAGTAAAAAATATACTTGATACTAAAATTGATAATGTAGAAAACACGCTTGATACCAAGATTGATAATGTAGAAAGTACTATAAATCAAGAATTAGATACAGTTGCTTATGTAGGTGCTTTAAGCGAAGAGGGAGAAGTTATGATAACAGTTTATAACGCCGATAAATTAGGTGGTAAAACTGAAAGCGAATTATCAGTAGCAAGAGCAGTAGACAGCGACAAGTTAGGTGGTAAAACCGAAAGTGAATTATCAGTAGCGAGTGCTTTGAACTCTACAAAATTAAATAACAAACAAGAAAGCCAATTATCAGTATCAAGTGCTGTGAACTCTGAAAAACTTAATAATAAACAAGAAAGTGAGTTATCAGTAGCAAGTGCTTTGAACTCTACAAATGCTAACAAACTTAATAACAAAACCGAAAGCGAACTTAATGTAGCAAAGGCAGTAGATAGCGACAAATTAGGCGGAGTTTTGGCAAGTGAGTATTTTAAGAAAAGCGATAACATCTTACAAAACGCACCATTAACTTTAAGTGGTAGCAGTAGCGATATAACATTACTTGCACCAATAAATACAGATGATATATTGGAATTTAACATTGAAGATAGATTGCATTATATTAAAATAAGTGGCAGTGGCGTATCAAATAGACACTATATAGAAATATTCGGCAATAATTCAGTTGGTAGCAACGAAATAGGGGGCAACACAATATGGTTTAATGCGACACCATATAGAAGAGTTAGATTTTATGTGAAAGAAACGCCAGGCAATATGGAAATGAACTTTGACAAATACAATGTAGAAGATATGTTAGGTGCAGTTGGTAATAATGAAAACGAGATAAAACAAGGCAATAAAACATTAACTATAAAATCAATTAGAAAGGTAAATTAAAAGGGGGTAATTTAAAATGGCAAAGACAACAACATTAAAAACAAAACAAGGCGATAAATTATACCCACAAACAACAGCAAGCGTTGTTATTACTGATAGGGGTAATGTTGCAGATGACTTAAACACTCTATACGCAAGAACTGATAAAAATAAGGGTTATTATAAAAGTTTAGCACAATTACAACAAGCACATCCAACAGCAAATAGTGGCGATTGGGCGATTGTGGATGAAACCGGCAAAGCACCTATTCATTATGCTTGGGACAGTGATATAAACGAGTGGAAAGAAAGTGGCTATAAGCCAAGTGGTATAATGTCAGTAAACGCTAAAACTGATGCTGATATAGTGTTGGGTGGTGGCGATATAAAATCTACTATCAATGTAAATAATGTAGATAGTGAGAAAACTATAACTCAACACTTACAAGACCACCAAACTGCTATTGAGAATATACCTACAACTGATAACACAACACTTGAAACAACAGCAGATAACAAACTTAAAATTAAAGCAAGTGGTCTAAATAATATGATTGATCATAAAGAAGACAAAAGCAATAAAGTTTCCTATATAGATGCTTTTTCCGACCACATCGCATATCCAACAGCAAAGGCAGTTTTTGAAGCACTACCAAAGGCAGATGGAATAACACTTAATTTTGATAGTTATACCAAAAAAATGAGTGTAAGAACTGTATGCTCTAAATACACAGCAACAATACCTACTGAAAATTGGGTAGGGACAGAAGCACCATATACGATACAACTAACAGTAAATGGACTAACTGAAAATAGTAATGTTGATTTAGATTTAGATTTATCTAACACTTTATATGAAGATATAGAAGCAATACAAAGTTGTTATGCTAAAATATATAGGGCAGTAAATGGTAATAACACTCTAACAATATATGCGAGTGAGATACCAACTATTGCTATACCGATTAAATTAAAGGTGGTGTTATAATATGGCAAAAGAAGTATTTATAAACAGAGTTATACAAGAATACTCACAAGCAACGACTGACCCAGAGGCAAGTGCTAATTGGGAAAGACCTGCTGATTTAGTAATGGGCGTGACACAAGATGGCGATAGTTATAGATTGCCAAAACCTACTATGAACAATAACGAGATATGGTATTTAATGGGTGTAAATGAAAATGGTTATAACGATATTGCTTTTTCTTGTAAAATTGATGGCACTACTTATTCGGTTGATTGGTGGAACGATGGCAGTGATATAAGAGTTTATAATAACAATGCTGTTGCTGAATATAACTACGACTTTAATGATAGTCGCCTTGCTAATATACCAGTAGATGATAAGGGGTATAAGCAAGTATGGATAAAAATAACACCTACTGATATTGAAAATAATTTGACAGGGTTAAATTGTCAAAGAAAACCAAGTTGGAGGAGTAATCAAAGTTATGTTTATCATCAAGTTTTAGAACAATATATAAAGGCAAGTGAATTGACCTCATTAGCCCATTGTGGTGATAACTATATATACCCAATTTTAGATATATTTAGTTTAGAAGAAAATAAAATATCTTCACTAAACTATCTTTTATTTTGTTGTTATAATTTAAAAAAAATAGAAAATTTAGATATAAATAATATAAATAGTTTAGATTATTTTATGCAAAGTTGCTATTCATACAATCAACCATTTCCTGATGGTGTGACCTTTAATAATGTGATAAGTGCTTTTATGCAAAGTTGCTCTTCATACAACCAACCATTTCCTGATGGCGTGACCTTTGATAGTGTGAGAGATAGTTTTATGGCTAATTGCAATTCATACAACCAACCATTTCCTGATGGTGTGACTTTTAATAATGTGACAAGTAATTTTATGCAAAATTGCTCTTCATACAACCAACCATTTCCTAATGGTGTGACTTTTAATAATGTGACATCTCAATTTATGAATTATTGCAATTCATACAACCAACCATTTCCTGATGGTGTGACTTTTAATAATGTGACAAGTTATTTTATGGCTAATTGCAATTCATACAACCAACCATTTCCTGATGGTGTGACCTTTAATAATGTGAGAAGTGCTTTTATGCAAAATTGCTCTTCATATAACCAACCATTTCCTGATGGTGTGACCTTTAATAATGTGACAAATAATTTTATGAGTGGTTGCATTTCATACAATCAACCATTAAAAATAACATTTAAAGATAATATGACTGCAACAGGAAGTGATTTTTTTGGATGGAGCCCAACTTGCTATATGCTTGAATACTTACGCCTATTCAATTGGCAAACTGTTTTTAAAACATTAGATTTATCATATACATCTATAAATGCTGTGGCGTTAGATATATTAGCAGGAGATGCACCTGATAGAACTGGGTTAGATACAGGGACTATTACAATTAAAAGAACACCTGATGCTCTAACTTATGATACAACTTTATGGACTGATAAAAATTATACAGTGGTGGTGAGTTAAAATGTTAGAAATTGAGAATTTAGAAAAAAGTTATAAGGTGTCTTGCGAAGAAGGTAAGAACATTTATGATAAAGTGACAGAACAAAACTTTTCAAAAATTGCTATCTTTCCTAAATCTTATAATATAGATAATTTAATTGAGATAGATGAAGTTGTTGAAGAAGAGCAAGAAGAAATAGAACATAACTAAATTAAAGGGGGAATAATGAAATTATGGAACTAAAAGATTTAACAGAAGAGCAAGAACTTAAAATAATAAACAAGGACTTGGTAGCGATGCATAAACACACAAAAGAGAAAATCATCGTAAATGAGTTAGGGTGTGAATATTTAAGTTTAAAACTTGCTGAAATCAAAAAGAACGAAAAAGAGATTAAAGAACTTGAACTTAAAATACAAGAATTAAAAGAAGCAAATAGAAGCAATTATCAAATAGTCGGCGATTTATACCGTTTAAAGTTTTGTGATTTAACGACAAAACATATAGTAAGAGATAAATTGACTGGGCGAGTAATTGAAACGAAATTAGGGCACAGTGATTATTGTAGAAACAGTGAGAAAGGGGGCGCTAAATAATGGAAGGATTTTTAAATACTTTAATTGAGAAATTAGCGACTTACTTTCCACAACTTATAGCGTTGTTTGGTGGATCCTATGGTATAGTGCAAGTTATAAAATTATTGATTAACTTAATAACAAAAAAAGCGCAATCACTAACGCTTGAAAAAGTGCAAACAAACACAAAAAATGCTTTTGAAAGTGTAAAACCTTTTATATACGAAATTATAAGCAAAGAATTAACAGCGTTTAGAAACGAATATATGACTGAACTAACAAAGAGTAATAATCAAACGACTGCTATATTTGAAGCTCTTTTAGCAATACAGGACACACCTGAACTACGAGTAGCATATGAAAAGGCGCTTATAGAAAAAGAAAATCGTTTAATAGATTTACAGCTTGAATTGGAAAAGAAAGAAAAAGAAATAAAAGGCAATGTTGAGAGAATGGCGCAAACAATAGCAGAAAGTTTACAAAAAAAGCAACACCTATCAAAAGCAAAGAAAAAGAAACTTGCGAAAACATTAGCAAAGGAAACATTGAAAGATGAGAGAACGAATAAAATTACTTTGGAATAAAACCAAAGAGTATTTAAAGTATACCTATTTAGGTATATTAGCATTTATTTTTATATCTATTATACCAATTATTATGTTGATAGAGTTTGGCGCTTTTGTAGATACAATACCAACAAAGACTAAATTAACCTTTATTGGTAGTTTAGCAGTGGTATTACTTATCATTATATTTTTTAAGAAGATAAGAAACTTTATTATAAGATTAAAGCACGGAGCAATAAGGGGTGTTTTCAAAGCGCTCTCTCTTGCTTTTATTTGGTTTATTGTATATGGACTTGGTGCTGGTCTTATATATTTAGTAAATAAAATTGAGCCTTACTGGTATAAGGTAGGGTTTTGTTTTGTAGTTGGAGCAGTTTTATATTTTTTCAATGAACTAAAACTTAAAAAATACGAAAAATTGAAATTTGATGAAAAAGTAAACAAGGCAATTGAAGAAAGAGAAACAGCGAACGAAAATAACAGTAATAACTAAAATACACATAAAAGGAGAAACCTAAAATGAGTAATAACGAACTAAATAAGGCAAATAACGATGATTTAAGAATTGAAGATACTTTGAATAGCGATATAGTAAATAACCTTGCAAGAGCAAGATTTAAGGGCGAAAAAGTAGTGGGTAGTTTTATAAGAAAATCAAAATCTTATATTATGCTCTTTCTTTTAACGCTTGTTTTGGTTGCTATATCATTTTTGGCAATCGATTTTACAAATGGTATAACGGTAGAACTTTTAATAAATATGTTAGTGGTCGTTATAGCTGCAATTACTGCTTTTCTTTTATTTGTCCCGGATGGGCGAGAAAGCGAGAAAGCTTACAATAAATCTTATCAAAACAACTCTAAAACTTGGAGTGCTTTATCTTATGCAGTCCAAACAGAAGCAAGTAAAGATTTTAACCAGTATTGCAAAGATTATACCGAAAGTAAAAGGGAAGATATAAGGGAAGCATTAGTAAAAAGTGTGGTTGGTATAGATTATGAAACTGATTTTAAAGAAAAAATACAAAAAATGAGTAATAACGAGTTTAAAGAATATATCAACCGAAGAGAAGAAAATGGGGATCCTGTATTCACAAGAAATCAAAAAAGATTACTTAAAAAGGCAAGGTCAAAAATAAAAGTAGCGATAACCGATCCAACAATTATTTTATTAGGAGCAAAAAGCAATCGCAGTCAAAAAGTAGGAACTGCAACAGTTTTTACAGCAGACAAACGAATTTTAACTGCTAAATTAATAAAAATAATAGGGGTATCGTTGATTATTGCTTGTATATCAATTGGCACGCTAACGGGCGATTTATGGACTGCTCTTGGCACATTGATAATAAGAGCAACAACAGTATATGGCGCAGCTATTGCAGGTTTTTATGCAGGAATAAGCACGATAAGAGAAAGAAACGAAGAGATAAAAGAGAACAATTGGTTTTTAACAATGTTTATAAAAGACCAAAACAACAAGGAACTAACCGAGAAAGCGAAGTTAGAACTATCAAACTAAATATATATAAATAATAATATGTATAGTAATTAAGGGCAGTAAAAAATACTGCTCTTTTTTTATTGTAAAAATAATTTTACATTTTAGGACAAAAATGATTGACAACTACTTTTTTTTATAATAATATATAAGTGTAAGAAGCAGAAAGGGGTGTAAAATAATGGTAGATTTAACAAAAATGCATATCTTACTATTCAAAAATAAGATAAGCAAAAGTAAACTTGCTGAAATAATCGGCAAGACAAGACAAACGGTTTATTCTAAATTACAAGGAAAAAGAAAATTTACAGTTGAAGAACTTAACCGATTGGCTAAACACTTAAAAATCAGTTTAAAAGATTTAATGCTACAATTAATGTAAAAAATGAAAGGAAAAATAAAACAATGGAAAACTTGATTAAAAACACGAACTTTGATTATATAAGTTTAAAGATGATAGAAAAAATAGCAAATTGTTTAAATGAAAAATCAAAGCAAGAATTATTTAAAAACCTATGGAAAGGAGTAAGGGCAAATGGCAATTAAAGATGATATAGATATCTGCGCTTGCTGTGGCAAACAGTTTGACCTAACATTTAGAGATAAGAAAAATTGGGCGTGGAAACTGAACGGTAAAAGGTATTGCTCTTATAGTTGTTATAGCAAAGAGTTTAATAAAAACTACAAAGCATTTAAAGGTATTAGTAGTAATATAAATATAAGTGCTTGTAGATATTTACAAAAATTATAAATATAATTATTTTTAAAAAAGA
>DUUN01000830.1 GCA_012841535.1 Gallicola sp.
TAACCCCCTGCACCGATGAATGCCTGTAGTTATCGGAACCGATTTTCATAGTTAATCTATATATCCCGACAACATTTGGTTTTCTTTTCAGGATCATGTCAGCGATATGATCTTTTCTTGTCCGGTTTGCGTCAACAATAGCGGCCATTATATTCTGCGGGACATCACAGTAGTTGGCCAAAAGCTGCTTTGTGTCTTTCGGAAGGCAATAGCCGCCGTAACCGAAAGACGGGTTATTGTAGTGGCCTCCTATCCTTGGGTCAAGCCCCACGCCTTCTATTATCTGTTTTGTATCAAGGCCCCTTATTTCGGCATAGGTATCAAGTTCATTGAAAAAAGCAATCCTCATCGCCAGATAAGTATTCGCAAAAAGTTTTATCGCTTCGGCCTCGGTCGGGTTTGTAAAAAGCACCGGTACATCCTTTTTTACGGCGCCTTCAAGCAGCAGATCGGCAAATACCCTGGCCCGTTCGGATTTTTCCCCTACAACAATCCTTGACGGGTAGAGATTATCGTAAAGAGCTTTTCCTTCTCTTAGAAACTCAGGTGAAAATATAATATTATCGGTTTCAAACTTCTCCTTAACCGATTCGGTATACCCGACAGGAACTGTGGACTTAATAACCATAACAGCATCGGGGTTTATCGATAATACATTCGCGATTACCGCTTCAACGCTTCTTGTATTGAAATAATTCTTGTCAGGGTCATAATTTGTTGGAGTTGCAATAATAACATACTCCGCGTCTTTGAACGCAAGATAGTTATCTGTCGTAGCAGTAAGATCCAAATCCCCGTTTTTAAGAAAGTCTTCAATCTCGTTATCTATTATAGGGGATTTTCCGCTGTTTATCATATCAACTTTCTCCTGCAGTATATCAAGTGCAATAACCTTATTGTGCTGCGCCAGAAGTACCGCATTCGACAGCCCCACATAACCCGCGCCGGCAACTGTTATTCTCATACTCATATTCTCCTTTGTAATGTTTGATTGTTATTTGATATTGTAATAGTCCTTATACCATCTTACAAATTGTTCAAGCCCCTGTTCAAGGCTTGTGGATGGCTTAAATCCTATGTCTTTTTCCAGATCTGATACATCCGCATATGTTCTTAAAACATCGCCCGGCTGCATATCCATATATATTTTTTCGGCCTTTTTGCCTATTTTCTCTTCGAGTATGTTTATAAACCTCATTAAAGAAACAGGCCGGTTATTGCCTATGTTATATATTTTATACGGCGCAAAGCTTGTGCTGATATCATCTTTAGTTTCGTCCCAATCCTTATTCGCCGCAGGGTTTTTGTCTATAAGCCTAAAGACGCCTTCAATTATATCGTCATTATACGTAAAGTCCCGCTCCATTTTACCATGGTTAAACACCTTAATAGGCTTGCCGGCTATAATATCGCGCGTAAATGAAAAATAGGCCATATCCGGCCTTCCCCATGGACCATATACGGTAAAAAACCGAAGCCCTGTTGTTGGAATACCGTAAAGATGGCTGTACGTGTGCGCCATAAGCTCATTAGACTTTTTTGTTGCGGCATAAAGAGAAACCGGATGATCGACATTATGGTTTGTGGAAAAAGGAGCAACCTTATTGCCGCCGTAAACAGAGCTTGAAGAAGCATAAATCAGATGCTTCACCGGGTAGTTTCTGCAAGCCTCAAGGATATTGATAAACCCGATAAGGTTACTGTCAACATAAGCATACGGATTCTCAATAGAATACCGCACCCCCGCCTGCGCAGCCAAATTAACAACGTGCGTGGGCTTATATGTTTCAAAGATATTATCAACATCAGCTTTATCTTTCAGGTCTACCTTATGAAAAGTGAAGCTATTGTACTTTTCCAAGATCTTAAGCCTGTCCTTTTTAAGACCGGGATCATAATAATCATTCAAGTTATCTATGCCGATTACCTGATACTCTTCTTCCAATAGCTTTTGCGACAAGTGAAAGCCGATAAAGCCGGCCGCGCCTGTGATAAGATATGTTATTTGAAATTTTTCATTATAACTCAATTTAAAGCCTCCTACTGTTTCAATGGTTTGTATCAATAAGCTTACCTTTTTTTCACTAATATCAACACAAGTTAAATTATGGCTAGCCTCAGTAAATAAACACCTGCAACCAGCCTTTCATAAATTCTTAGTATATTTAAGCCGGAAAAATTTAATAATAAGTTTATTAACCATCCGCCAGTTAATGATTAGAGCAAAACTACAACCTAAAACAGCATTAATGATATCCAGTAACGTTTCTCTCTGGTAGTTTAAAACTGCCATGATAATAATAACAAGCAAATAGAAAAAAATTTTTTTCCATTGATATTTTATGTTAACTAATTTCTTTAAATCAAAAGTCCTATATATCACTAAAAGCAAATAACTTACCAGTGTAGAAATTGATGCAGCATATATGCCTATTTGCTTTATAAAAACTAAATTAACTATAATATTAATAACTGCTACTGCAATTGAAGCAAATCCAATTTGTTTTGTACGCTTAAGCGCCACATAAATGCCACCATAATAAGAAGACAACGTCGAAAAGAAAATTCCTAAATAAAGAAAAGGCATTTGGTAGTATGCCTCTTCATAAGAACCCTTAATCAGTAATGTAAAAAGAATAGGCGAAGCAGCAATAAGGATTGCCGTAAGACCAATCAATAAATCAAACAAATGATTAAAAACGTTTCCATAATATTCTTCAGAATCCTGATCCTTTGATGAAAGAGATGCAGATTCCTGCCATGCTAAATTAAAGTTGCCATAAACTAACTTGATCAGATTAGGTAATTTATTCGCTACCGCATACACTGCATTCGCTTCTATGCCTAAAATTGCAGTAACTATCATTCTGTCTGATAAACTGACTACCCATATAGAAATTGAATTTGGAACCAAAGGGATAGAATACCTCAGCATTTCTTTTAAAAATACTTTATCATAATGGCTGCTTTGGAAACGTTGCAGTATTTTCACTTTATAGAATAAAAAAAGCAATGCAAATAAATTTGCAACATTAAGAGAAACCAGCAAACCAAATAATCCCCAATTAAGGATTGATAAAAGTATTATTGCAAACAGCATGTTAATAACAGATTGAATAATTGCACTTATTGAATAGACTTTATTATTACCTAATCCTCTAACCACCTGCCTTGTTACAGATATCAGGATATCGATAAACAAATATATTAGTATTAAAACTCTTATTATAAATTTTAATGGAATAAGTATAAAACCCATTGCCAAAAGAACTGTTATTGATACTAGAACTACAAAGATATAAACGTTACTGATGATTTTATTTGTATCGTCTTTCTCTCGTACATCAATTAAAAACCGAAAAGCAGCTCGTTCTATCTGCAGGGTAATAACAGGTATTAATAAAGAAACCAAAATATTGACCAAGTCGTATGTACCATATTCTGCTTTGGTCAACATTGCAGTATAAATAGGAAGCACAATAAATTGAGTCAGTTTGGGTAATATTGAGCCAATACCAAGTATAAAGGTGTTATTAATAAGTTGTCTTCCTCTGCTCACTTCTTTATCAACCTCTTTAAAAACCTTCTGCTTTTGTTTTTTATGCTATTTATCATTAGTTTCCTCTGCAATGCTTTCTTACCCTGAGGATATATTTTTCCTATTTGGATATTCTTTCTTCTTAAGGCCAATATTTTCTTCAATTTATTTGCAACATCGTAATGTTCTTCACAAATAATTTCAGGATATAAATTAACCTTATTCTGCATAAAAAATATTTTTGCAAATTCTAGGTTTAGTCCTCTTTCGTTAATATGTTGACTTTTCATAATGATATCCAATTCTACATCAATAAGCTCTATTTCATCCTTGATATAATTTATCACTTCTTCCCCCATTGATGTTCGAACTATAATACTATTCGAGCCATTGCTATCTGAGTTTTTCCTGGTATAGTTGTCTCCGAAAGAAATGTCCGCAAATTGATTCAATTTATCCACGCAATATAAACAGGCTTCCAACTGAAAATATTCTTTAATATTCATTCTAACTTCTCTCGGTATAAAAATTGCTTTGCCATTATTTAATACAAATTTAACATTTCCAGGCCATCCGCTTCGTTCTTTTGTCCTGAAATATAATTTGTCCAATTCTCCAACATCTGATATATAGTCTTGGAAATACTTATATACATTCTGGTTCATAGTTCTGTCACAAAACAATCCAAGTATTAAAAAATTATTCCGATTAAGTCTAAATTTTTCAATGACATTTAATAATGTATGAACTACACAACCCGTAGCAACAATAATCAGCCTTTCATTCCGATTTGCCAATGCGTATTTTATCATTTCTCTATGCGAAACAGGAATATATCTGGATTTCGAAGTTTCTTCCAAGCTGTTTTCTTTCGTAAACATTTTTGTCGAAACAATGCCTCGGTAATTGAAATCGTCAACCAAAAAAGCTTTACTGTATAAGCTTTTCTCTAAGAGCACTTTAACGATTGTTGTAATAAGCCCCCCACTGGTACTGTTCAAGCGAATCAATGGATCAAGAGAAAATCCAATATAGCTTTTTTTATAGTATCCTGCTTTCCAGTTGATGTTCTCCACGCTTTGCCCATTCAGAACTGCATATTTCATAAAATCCTTATGGTGCATTGAACATATATCACTACATATGTCACAATTGGTACACTTTTCGGAATTTATCACTGGAATAAACTGATTGTATTGAAATTGAGGTTTAATGCATTTTTGTGGGCAGACCGATTCACAAATTCCGCAAGATACACACAGGTTATTTTTCACAGTTGTTTCATGAACCGTCATACTCATATGCTTTGCTCCACTATATCAAAAACATCATGTTTTTGGATTTCTTTAACAATTTCCAGTATTTTGCTTTTTTCTATTATATATGACTTGTCCATTTCATCTATAGATGATAAAACACTATTTATGCTCATATCATTTGATATATTTAAGACAAACCTGTCTTGCTCGAATTTATTCATTAATTCTTTATATTTTACTGCCCAACCGATTGCTATAGCTGGCACACCATTTTTAAAAGCATGTATAATAGAATGATATCTTGATCCTATAATATAATCGAATTTTTGTATAATTCCTTCCAGTTGAATACAATTATAATCATTATCCATTAGCACCACGCGATCTTCTTTTGGATATGTTTTTTTTATGTTGGCACATATATTGCCATCTTCAAAAGAATGCTTAAGTATATAGATATGTTTTCCTTTTTCCAATAGAGCTAGAATAATTCTTTGATATATATCCAATATTTTGCTTTCGCCTACTCGTTCAACTACTCTCATATTAGGTATAATACCGAGCGCATTTTTCTCAACACTCTCAAAGCACAAATTGATATTCTTATCATTGTATATTGATGAAATATTGTAGTCTGAATTTGACTGTAACACTATGTCCGGCATAATCATTATATTCGTTAATTCTTCATCAGTATATTGCATCAACTCTTTATATCCGTTTTCCTCACGCACGAAAATTCTTTTTGGATACTTCAGATAGCGTTTTATTATTCCTTTATTTAACCATTTATAAGGTCCAATAAATTCAAATGGTCCAAATGATTGCGGGAAAAGCCACATTGGAATATTAAACTTTTTAGCAACCATAATATTGGATATATATCCGATTACGGATCTTTTAGAAGTTTGTGATGAAAGGGAGTATCCGCTAATATCTATCATTATAAATGCGTTCTGTATCACAGCTTTAATCTCTGAAAAAATCGGTTTAAATTCCATATACTTCTTTCTGTCTTTTAGTGAAGCTATTAAAGAATATCTTCCCCCTAACAAGTATGATTTTATGGCCATATTCCATGGTAATATCTTAAAATTGTAACGGTTCTTATCACTTTGCTCCCTGTCAAAATCCTTTCTGGACAACAGGACAATTTCTTTATCTTTAAATCTTTTGTTCATTTCGGTTATAACTGTAAATGTCATCGCTTGTGCACCTTTATTAAACAATTCTCCGCCTGTAATTAAAATATAATTCATTCTTCAGACTCTCCTTGATTTAAAGTCAGGATTTAATATTCCCGATTACTTTGCTCCAGATAAAATCGCTCTAACCATTTTATGTTCCCATCATTATCAAAGCCTGCTGCTCTCACTTCATTCAGAGTATTTCTGCGAATATAACCATTTTGATAAGCCAATACCCTATTTGCCCATACGCTTGCCGGTTCAGATAAAGATACATATTCAATCAGATCGGTAACTCCTGTTGAAGCCGGAACCTGATCAGAAGTTATGCATGCAAGACCAGCGGCCTGGGCCTCAACCAATACATTCCCGAAGCCTTCATATAAAGAAGGAAATAAGAATACATCCATAGCCTGCAAAAGATCCGGAACATCCGAACGAACGCCCAGAAAATGAACCCTATTTTCAAGCCCCAATGAGTTTACCTTATCTTTTATCTTAGTCATTAATGAACCTTCACCAATCAGCAATAAGACTGCTTCTTTATTATTCTTGTATATATCCGAAAATACATCTATAAGAAAAGTATGATTTTTCTGAGTATGAAACCTTCCAATATGACCTATTACAAACTTGTTTTCCACTGCAAGATTTTTTCTCATTCGGGCGCGTACATCAGCATTGAATACATATTTTTCCGCATCTAAAGAATTCTTTAAAATAGTGAACTTAGAATTTTTACCAAATAACCAATATCCGGCTATATCCGAAATGGCAAACTTATGCGTTACATACCTATTTATTCTTAACCGATTAAACCGATGAAGCAAATAATGGTGTAATCCCCTAGGACCCGAACTGTTCCTGCTATGCGCTATTATTGTCTTTATATTTGCCATCTTTGCCGCAATAAGTACTTCTATATTGGATAATGAGGGAAGGTGTGCATGAACAACTTCATACTCTGTATGTTCTCTAAAAAAATTTCTTATATCTCTTTTATTTTTCAAAATGCTCTTTTTGCGTGGAGTCACATGATAAATCCGACCGCCTAGTTTATAAATCTCTTCATCATAAAAACCAATTCCATCACTTTGTACTAAAAAATCAAACTGTATTAAATCCCTGTTTATATTTCTATATATATTCATGAGTTTTGTTTCAATACCGCCGCAATCCATTTTTGATACACATTGTAATACTCTCAATTATATCTATCCTTTCATTAATTTAATCGGTAAATTCAAAGAAAATATTCCGATAAGGTATCATAAACGTTCCTCTGTGAGACGATCCAAAATACGCATAATAACTATATCCAAAGCAATATATTATGATCAATGATAATATAATAAATTTCATTAAATAATCTCTATTAATTCGAACTGTTGCAGGCAGGAGAAAAGCTAAACATAAATTTACATACCATACCATTCTTCCTATACCGATTATTGGCATAAAAGCCTCAGTTGTTATTTTAATAAGAAACAATATAAAATAGAAGTGTAAATTTGTATTTTTTCTAATCCCTTTATAATAGATCATGAAAAGAAGCAAGAAAGGTAATGCTGATATAAATTTATAATCAATTATTCCTGATGATTCAATATAACCAGCGTACCTGCTTGATGTTATAAACGGATAAACAAACAATCTCACTGCAAAAAATGCAGATGGTATTATTAAAACAATTTTAAATATTGTGCTTTTTTTAATTCTATCAGGTTTAATGAATAACAAAATCATAGAAAACAAAGCAGAATAATGAAATAATGTTGCTAAAATAACCATAAAAATATACTTTTTCTTCTTATTTTCCAAAATATAACGGTATGCCACAACAATAATTGCTACAGCTAAACCCATCCTTATTATTCCAAAGTAATAAAAGTACTGTGTGCATGAAAAAATGAATACCGCCAATGAAAGTGATATTGTCTCTATTTCATATGCAATTGCTTTATAAAAACAATAAACCGTTATGAAAGAAGAAATGATTATCACCCATTGAAAGTTACCGAATACAACATAAACCAATCGATAAAGAAGATAAAATGCAGGCTCGGTTGTATAAACTTGGTAGTAATCTACTATACTAGTATTATTTGCCATATTGTAACTCAACAAATAATTCTGGTCGTCTACTCCTACAGTAGTTGACCGAAACCCCATAATAAAAAATAATATTAGCATAGAAAAATACCAATAAAACTTATTAGGAATTACTTTGCCTTTTTTATTTTTAGATGAGAATCTTTGAGCTAATCCCCCGAATATAGATGCAAACAGCACCGAAGAAAAATATAAAATATATGAATAAATCATTAACCTATATCACCATAATATTTACTATATTCTTTGAACTCAAGCATGAATTCTTGTCTCCGTTTTTCAATTAATTGTTTATCATATTTCTTGGATTCTTGATAATTGCGCAATGCTTGCTCAGTCATACATCTCTTATCAAATCTTTTTAGAATTGAACATATTTCATCTATATTTCTTACGGTATTACTAAATATATATTGCGATTCAAGCAGTTCCGGTATTCCTGCCGTTCTTGCTCCGAACGCTGGCAAACCTCTGCTCATGGCTTCAATCAATGCTCTAGGTAATCCTTCCTGTCTGCTTGGTTGAACATATATGTCAATTACATCTAACCATTCAAAAACTTTATTATGCGGCATCGGCCCCAGAAATTTCACTTGATCCGCAACGTTATTCTTCTTTGCAATAGATTTTAAATAGGCAGTATCTCCTCCGCCAACGAGTTGATACTCGAAATTGGTTAACCCCTGTTTCTTTAATTTTCCCAATGCCTTAATAACATATTGTTGCCCTTTATATCTTACATCTACTGCGGCAGTCGTTCCAATGATTATTTTGCTATCCTGCTGAGTGTTTTTTATTTTTTTTAGTCTGGCTTCAATAACTTTGTCATTAAACTCTTTTAAAGCAACGTTGGAGCAGTTTACACTCTTCCCTCTAGTGGGGTATCTACGTTGTAAAAATTCATTAGTAACGTATATGGTATATCTTGAATTCAGTAAATAGTATTTCATTCGAAAATATGAAAATGGAGCTAGTATTTTTCCTACTAAGTTATAATTCCATAAAGCGTCCCATGGGCACGCAACAGCTTCAATTAGATAAGGCTTGTTGTTCTTTTTTGCTGATTTTACTGCCATTGTGCCAATCGAACTGGGTAGTCGGGCTATAAGACAATCACAGTTCTTAATTTCCTGTTCGATCAATTTTTTTGCTTCTCCAATACGCAGAATAGATTTTATTGTTTTGAAGTTTGGGATTTTTACAAATCTAATGTTTTTTGTTGATGCAAGCGTTAATTTATCATCATATTGTGTTATTTCTTTTTGTCTACTAACAACTACAACTTCATTAAATACATTTGTATATCTTTCAAGCATCTCTTTGGATAAACCGCCAGTACTGTAATACTGACCATTTATTCTATAAAAAACATGATCATGTGCAAATACTAACTTCATTAATTACTTCCGCTCCCTTATTAATTTTGCTGGTACTCCCCCTACTATCGAATTCTCAGCAATTTCACCTTTTACTACTGCTCCTGCAGCTATAATACTACCCGAACGAATATGGCTACCACCAAGTATTCTACAACCTGCTCCTATCCAGACATTGTTTTCAATAACCGTCTCTCTGGCTTCACAGCCTTGATCCTTAATATTAAGGTCAAGCCTCTTAAAACAATGTTCCTCGGACAAAATTGTGCAATTATGGGCTATCGAAACATCATTTCCTATCTTTATGCCTCCAGATGCATCAATATAACAAAGCGGATGAATACTTACGTTATTGCCTATATCCAAATTATGAATCCTTAAAAGGTACACATTTGAAAAAATTGCAACATTATCCCCACAACTTTTGGCACAGTTTTTTAGGCATAGAAACCTGATAAACATTGCTATATAGTTATCATGATGCCTAATGAACTTCAACCATTTCAAATAAAACCATTTTGGAAAAATTTTTGACAATTTTACTATTATACGAATTATGCCAGAATACTTAAATAATATTTCTCGTTTTCTTTTCATTGCGCTCTCCAACTTTAACCAACAACACCTTTAATTTCTTCTAAATAAGCACCAACTACTATTTTTCTATCAAATTCTCTTTCTACTTTTTTTCTGCCAGCCAACCCCATTTGTTTTCTTGCTTCATTATCTAAATTTATAAACCTCTCTACTTTCTCAATAAGATCCTGGGTATTTTTCTGCTCTACCAAATACCCATTGATACCATCATCTACAACTTCTTTACAGCCACATCGGTTAGTTGTAATTATTGGCCTACCACAAGCTGCACTTTCCAACAAAACATTAGACATTCCTTCAGGATAGTAAGACGGGTGGATTGTACAGTGAGAAATCTTATGAAATTCTCTAACATCATCTTGGCGTCCGTGATACTTGATAAACCCTTTATCTTCATACTCTTTTAATTTATTTATATAATTATCATTACAATTACCCAGCACATGAAAGTTTGTATTAGGATATTTACTTTTTATAAATTTAGCTGTTTCTAAGTATTGTTCAATACCCTTTTCTTTCATTATTCTGGAAATAAATAAAAAATTTATCACTCTATCGTTTGGATATTCAAGTAGTTTATAATGATTCAAATTAACACCCGAACCAGGAATAAGCAGGCTATTTTTTAATGCAATCCTATGGCTATGCATAAATTTCATATTACCATTATTTTGAAATAAAACTCTTTTAGATTTCCTTAGCCCAATACGATATAGGTTTATGGTTATTCTTTTCAACAGGCTTTTATTCTCAACCGCACTACCAAGACCTGTAATGTTAGTAATGTAAGGGATATTATTTAGGCCGCAAACAATACCGCCATATATATTAGGTTTTATTGTGTAAGTTAATACTACAGATGGCTGATGGATTTTTATCATTTTCCAATATTTTATAAGAAGTTTTACATCATTCTTAATATTTACTCCTCTTCTATCAACGGGGGTTTCTATAAAAATGCATCCTAAGCCAGTAAAATAAGTTATTTTATCATCATACGGAGCTGATAAAATTACCTCAAAGTTTTTATTTAATAACTCAATAATTAGTTCTCTTCTAAAACTATAGAGACCTAGAACATGGTTTGCCAATATCATTATTTTTTTCATTATATAACTTCCCTCAAAATACTTATAATTTTTTCTTTTGTTACGCTCATTCTTTGTTTTTCTTCTTTTTCAAGTAAGCCCTCATAAGGCATACATTATAATACTATCACCTATTAATACGGAATAAGGGTTATTCAAGAAATGTTAACATCTTCTCTAACATCTCCTGCATGCTTGCTTATTTCATCATGACTTACAAACTCAATCTCCTTACTTTTAAAAACAACGACAAAAGTCTTTAGGATAATCTTTAAATCATTTAAAAATGTAATATTATTAACATAATCTATGTCATATTGTATTTTCTGCTCCCAGCTTAAACTGTTTCGACCATTAACTTGCGCAAGCCCTGTCAAACCAGGCTTTACATCTAATCTTCTTGCTTGGTATTCATCATACTTTTCAACTTGGTATAATAACGTTGGACGAGGACCAACTATTGACATATCCCCGATAAATATATTAATTAATTGAGGTAATTCGTCAATACTGGTTTTTCTAAGAATTTTTCCTATTTTAGTTATTCTGTCGTAATTTTCAATTGGCGATCCATCAGGATAAAAGCTATCCTCAAAAGTCAGCATCGTTCTAAATTTAAAAATTCTAAACACCCTGCCTTTTTCGCCAACTCTTTTTTGAGTAAATAGTATTGGTCCTCTTGAATCGATCTTAATGAGAACTGCAATAATGAGAAAAATAGGAAATAATAATATAAGACTTAATCCACTTACAGTTACATCTATGAAACGTTTAAAGTATTTTTTATACATATTAAATCGCTCCGTCAATATTAATAAATTGTTTAATGTTCCGCTCAAGGAAAGACTTTCTCCTGAGCTTTAAATTTTCTTTATTTTTTTCATACAAATGGTTAAAGTTGTTTTTTTGAACATTAACAATGTGTTCAAAACGCTCTGTTACAAATTTTAAAGTTTCTAAATAATCTAATCTTAGATAGTCTCTTTCATCAAAATCAATACCATCTAAAGCTTGAATAAGCATTCCCAGATTTTTATTATAATAATACCTTTTATCTCCCAGTACATCTCTTAGTACACTTACTATAGGAGTAGCAACCGATAAAGCTACAACTAATGCATGGTACCTGGAACTAATCACTAACTCAGCATTTTTTATTAATTTTACGGCATCCTCGATCGGTAAGTAACCTATCGAATTTATGTCATAATACGTATAGTTGTTAAGCGTGGATTCAAAATATATGGCTTGATCCATACCCCCATGCTTTAGATTAAAAGGAAGAAAAAGTATATTTAAACCATATTTTTGATAAATGCTTTGTGAGAATTCCTTGAATAAGGTTATATTTCCCTTAATAAAGTCCAGAGGTAAATATGTCTCCATAACTATATACCTCTCAAACTTTATAGGTTTTCTAACGTCTTTATTAATTAATTTTTCATTTACTATAAACAGATCATCTGGAATAACCTCTATTCTGTCTTTGTCAATTCCTATTTTACTTGCCCACATTGGAGATAGCAGATTATCTCTCGTACCTACTACAGAATTTTTTAATACACTAAAAGTACATCCGAAAAATTCAGCGTCTTGAGTAAATGGGCCATAACTATTACCCGTAAAGATAATTTTTTTGTTAAGATTATTAGCGACTAATATCGGAGCAATAATCTTAGCCAACCTCTCAATTCGATGCGGCATGCTCCATAAACTATTAAAGTACCCTCCACCATTAACAACTAAAACATCAAGATTTTTGATAACAAACGAAATCTCATCATGATTTGAAAGATTGTGTAAAATATCTATCGGTGTTAGTATTCTAACTTTACTTTCCTCAACAATATTAAAGTTATCTTTAAACTTAACATCTATAATATTGATGTTGAAATCAGATAAATAATCTTCTTTTATAGTATTCAAGAATGGGGAATCATAAGAGAATAGAACGATATTATCTATCTCCAAGTCATATATATTGTTTACAACCATGGCATAATCCCCAAAATTAACATCTGCAAACGGGCCTGCAAATCCAATTTTTCTTTTTTTATCATCCTAGACTCCTCAGATAAAGAATCATAAATATTTATTGAGTTCCTCAAGTGATTCAATTCTATAGTCTTCTTCTATGGATTTATGGTAGAACTTAGATGAGTGTACAATATCCTTTCTCACAATCCTAATCACTTTAATAGGATAAATAGTTCTGATATAAAAATCTTTTTCCGGATTATCTCCTATATAGATCATCTCATCAAAATTAACTTTTAGTTTCTCTCTAATAAGCTCAAAAGCTTTTGGATGAGGCTTCCAATAATCTCTCCCGAGTTCATCCGTAACAATAATTACGTCAAAATATTTATTTGCTTCAACTGCTCTTAACTTCTGATGCTGTGTTATAGCATATCCATCAGTAATAATACCTGTTTTTATTCCTAACCTTTTTAATCCATCTAAACAAGGCAAAACATCATTATAAAATTGAATATTTGGGTTGTGTCCTCTGTACTCCTTTACCAAATCCAGTATCATTTCATTTGAATACTCGATATGATACTTCTCATAAAGTCCGTTAAACACATTCTGAGAGTTTTCTTTAAATAGACCAATTAAGTCATCAAATACTTGTTTTTTATTAATTTTTAGTCTTTCCTCGATAATCGCGGCAATGTGTTTGTATCCGCTTTTTATATATTCTTTTTCTGAAATTAATGTGTCGTCCAAATCGAAAATTACTGCCTTTACCATTGGACGATCTCCATGTTTTCATCGATACATATGCTATTATCAAATCTTAAGAATATAATATTGTCTCTGTAATTTTCATTATATTCCAATTTCTCACCCATTAATAGCCGGTAGAGATTTTCACATGAATCCGCACCGCTTTGTATGCTCATAGGTGCACCACCGCCGAACCTAGGGTTAATTTCAATATATTCAATACCTTTTTTTGTTTTTATTAGTTGAACTGTAATCTGACCAATTGGCTTTAATACCTTTACAAGTTTTTTTATATCTTCAATAATTTCATTATCTTTAATAATCTTGCCTTTAGATATTTCTCCGCATCGTGTTGCTATTCTCAGTCTTGGAACAACAGTTATTAAATTCCCATCAAAATCAAGGAACACATCAACTGTAAACTCTTCGCCATCAACGAAGTCTTGAACTATATATTCTTTTATCAAAGATCTATAGACGTTTAATTCTTTTAAGCTGCTTACTTTAAAAGCATTAATACTTGAACTTCCTGACTTTGGTTTTATAAATAATGGAAATTGTAAACTTTTTGAATCCAACTCGTCTTCAGAGTACATCTTAGGAACTTTAAATCCGTTTTTTTCAAGAAATTTTTGCGTATTAATTTTGTCTCTGCAAATCGATATTGTTTTAGTGTTAGATATTAACACTACAGCACCAGATTCAGATTCTATTCTTTCTTTTTCTTCAGACAAAAGCAGTAGATCAGTATCAATTGTGGGTACAATTAACTTAACATTCTCTCTCTTACAAACATTAATAATTTCACTTATATAATTACCTTCATTTATTCTCGGTAGTATTACTTTTTTATCTGCAAAATAAATCGCTGGTGCAGTTTCAGAACAATCTCCAGCCACAACATTACTCATAATATTCAATCTCTTGGCCGCTTTTTGGAAGCTTTGCACCAGCTCCACTCTTCTGCCTGCACTTAGTATTAAAACATTAATTTCTCTCATATTACGTCCATAACCCTTTTATAATCTCGCAGATCCTTTCAAGATCCTCGTCCGTCATCTTAGTATCGGATGGTAAGCATACACCATTTTCAAACAGCTTTTCGCTTACATTACTGCCTATGTAGTCATATCCGGCGAAAAACGGCTGCATATGCATCGGCTTCCAGACAGGCCTTGATTCGATGTTTTCTTTCTCAAGAGCTTCCATAACATCAAGTGGTTTAACTTTTCCATTCAATGTCATAACACTAAGCCAATAATTCGGTTCATTCCAGTCATTTATAGGCATGAATGAAACACCTTCCAACCTA
>DUUN01000778.1 GCA_012841535.1 Gallicola sp.
TCATTACTTCCAAACAATCGCCTTGTCTTAAATCTATCATTCTTTCACCTCTTTGTTTTCCATTCTTTCAATCATTTCACGGACTTTGCGTTCTTCTAATGTCTCAATACCTTGTTCTCTACATTCACTCTCTAAACCTTGTAATAAGTGCCAAAACTCCTTACTATTCATCTCACTTGATGGCAAATAAACTTTATACTGAATTATCTCCTGCCCTTTTATTTTTCCTTTTTTATATTCTTCATAGTATTTGAAGTACCCTCGTGGATTTTGAGTAGGCGTTAGAGGAACTATCATAACTTGCGAATAATCTTTTAACATTTTGAAATGTAGTTCCTCTTTACCTAAATTAAGTTTATTTGCTAGTTGGTTAATTAACGACCAGTAATACGCATTTGCGTCAAGTGATCGCTTTTTCTTATGCTCTTTTATTTCGTATTTTTTATCTTGGTCTAAATCTAATAATTTCTTTATAAGTTTTTTCGGATAATCTACTATCATTTAATCACCTTCCTCAACTCTTATTACAATTAGTCTATCTCCATACTCGCCTTTGCCACGTTTTTGGTATGTCTTTGTTGTATAAAACTGGATTGTATCTTCTTTAACATTTAAGTATGTAGCACACTCTTTTTTCGTTCCTACAAAGAGGAACTTGTCCCCTTTGTAAATTGCGAACGATTTTTCTTGTTTAGTCGATCTCATCTTCGTATTCATCAAGACTTATTTGTTCACCCATATTCTTGTATGGGTCATATTCTTCTGCTGGTTCCGCTACTGGAATATCGTATGGGCTTGCTTGCTCCTTTTCTTGTGTTTTTTTGCTATCTAGGAATGTTATGTTATCTACTACTACATCGAATGTATAAACCTTTTTACCTTCTTTGTTATCGTAAGAACCTGTTTGTATTCTTCCTTCTATTCCAACTTGCGAACCCTTACCTAAATATTGGCTCATGAGTTCTGCTGTTTTATTAAATGCTATTAAGTTTATAAAGTCAGCTTCTTCTTTTTTGAATTTTCTATTTACTGCTATACTTGTTTTTGCAATCGTTGTTCCAGATGGACTTGTCCTTGTTTCTAAATCTTTGGTTAATCTCCCAATAATACATACATTATTCATTATTCATTCCTCATTTCTATTTTCTCTACTGGTGCTTGTCCACATTTTCCTGTTGAATAAAAACCAACTCTTGTTCCATATTCAATTTTTACTTCTTTACCAATTAACTCTTTTGCTTGATTAACTATTTTTTCATCTTCGATACAATATTTTTCTTGCGTTGTTTCGCTTGTTTTAATATAAATTGCAGTTGTTCCAAAAAAATTTTTATCTACACTCGTTACAATTCCTATAGTTGAACCACTTGATTTATCTAAAACTACAAATGGTATCACTATTAAAAACAATGGTGCGATTATAATATAATTAACCCAATAAATAATCGCTAAGAATGTCGCATTACTCCAAATGTCATTCCTCCTAATAATTGCTACAATTATCATTACAATTCCTACTATAAATAAAAGTACGTTTGTTATTATCAATGTAATATCTAACCAATTCATTATTCATTCTCCTTTTCTCTATCAAAATGCTCTTTCATTTTTCCGTTTTTCATACGAACATATTTTGAAATAATGTTGTTATAATTTACTACAAACCCCTCTACATTTCGGTTTACCTTGTTAGTGTATTTTTCATAAATACTATCTAAATGTTCTTTTGTTGGTAAAACATTTAAATCGCATACTTTTGGTACTACACCTATAAAACTTGGTATTTTTTGACTTACAAATGGATATATAAATAAATCGTGGTCATATATTAAGTTATATAAATTTAAATCATCATCAATATTTGCTTTTGCAAACATATAAAATCTTTTATCAAATTCATCAACTGTATATTTTAAACAACCCATCCCTAGCCATTCTCCACAAATTACGCTATTTTCAATTAGTTCATTTTGTAATGTTTCTATGTTGTCTTTTAACCATTGATACAACCCTTTATACATCATTTCTTTTTGTTCTTCAATTTCGTTATAAGTAAATATGTTATTTCTTTGGGCAA
>DUUN01000577.1 GCA_012841535.1 Gallicola sp.
AAATTAATGAAATCAGGTTTAACTTTACAACATATTAAGTATGAAAAACAATTAGAATTAAAAAAGGAAAGTATTATTGAATCATTTGAAAGATATTATAATGGAAATGTTGCAAAGATAAAGTTTCATAATACTTTTGGAATGGATTATCCTTGGGAATATCGCAATAAAACTGGATTACCTGTTCGTCATGATGGTGATAAAGTTGTTGTTGGGATGTATGAACATAACACTAATAGATTAATTTATATGGATGAATACCTAGTAGAAAATAAATTAGTGCAAAAAGCTTTAAAGGATATTCTTGATTATTTAACAAAAGCAGAAATCAATATTTATAATCCAAGGTTTCAACAAGGTAACCTTAGATATATAATAATTAGAGGTTTTGAGGAAACAGGTGAAGTTCAAGTTACATTTGTATTGATGGAAGAAGAACCTAGAATTTTAAATATTTTCAAACAAATTATTAAACTAGATAATATTAAAAGTGTAAATTATACAATAAATAATGACCCAAAATCTATTGAAATGATAACTGGTAAAGTTATTAATTTAGTAGGAAGCAAAAAAATCAAAGGAAAATTAGGTAAACTTGATTTTGAGATCTCTCCTGAATCATTCTTCCAACTTAATACAAAACAATCAGTTGTGTTATATGACCAAGTAGTTAGAGCTGCAGGAATAAAAGGTTATGAAAAAGTACTTGATTTATATTGTGGTATTGGTAGTATTGGGTTATATTTAGCTGATAAAGTCAATGAAGTAAGAGGAATTGATATTAGTGAAGAAAATATCAAGAATGCTAGGGATTTTGCAGCAAAAAATAATATAAATAATGCATCATTCTATTATGGTAATATTCTTCCTCATTTGAATAAATTTGAAAAAGAAGGATTTGTACCAGATATATTAATTGTTGATCCTCCTCGAAAA
Organism: Gallicola sp.; assembly: GCA_012841535.1. Taxonomy (GTDB): domain Bacteria; phylum Bacillota; class Clostridia; order Tissierellales; family Peptoniphilaceae; genus Miniphocaeibacter. The sequence goes on from DUUN01000577.1 coordinate 937, forward strand.
GGAATGGATTTGAATTTACTTAATTATTTACAAAAAGCAAAAGTTAGAAAAATTGTTTATGTATCATGCAATCCAGCTACTTTAACAAAAAATGTTAATCATTTACAAAAAGCATATGATACTAAATTTGTTATCCCAGTAGATATGTTCCCATTTACTCCACATATTGAATGTGTTGTTCTTCTTGAGCGAAGATAAAAGTTTTTAATTTATAAATAGTATGAAGGTTAGAAATATTTGAAATTCTAACCTTTTTTGCTATAAAACTTAAATTTTTAGTATATTAAGAAGTTAATAAATTTAAATTGTATGATTGTAAATGATATGGGACTAAATAATAAGAAAGAAGTAGAAAAACATGGAAATATCATGATAAAAAGATAAAATGCTTTCTCAATAAATTATTTAGAAAAAATGAAAAGAGATAAGAGCTATCCACATGCAAAAGCTTTTAAATCCTAAAGGAAAAGTAGAAAAATTAAAAGCGAATTTTACGAAAAAAAAGTTTTCAGAATAATGGAATAAATCATTAAGTAATACAGAAGAAATTAAAGAAATGATTAATCAATAGAGAATCTCTGTAGAGTTACAACCTTTTGATTAAACTTTGAATTAGTGTACTTATTTAAATTGTGATATGCAATATATAGTTCAAAATGTATTAAACAACCGAAATTTATGATACTCTTAAAATAGATGGTGGTGTATTTATCT
>DUUN01000703.1 GCA_012841535.1 Gallicola sp.
TCATTACCGATAAACTAAAAGCTGTCGGAACATCAAAAACTATTATCCTATCATATTTGATCTTTTTAATTCTTTTTATAACCTTAATGTTTTTAAACATTATTCTTAATTCTGCTGGTATAAGAACTCTATTCGTATCATTAATATTATTAAGTGAATACCCATTGATATTATTCCGTTTAAGAACTTCTTTACTATCAGACGAATATAAGTCAACGATATATCCTCTTTCAGATAATCCATAGTATAATTCTAAAAATCTTTTTAAGCCACCGGTGATTCTTGTTCCAAATAGTTTACTTGTTGAATACATAGCGATTCTCATCATTCTCAACCCACCTAGCTGTCTACTTATTTTGGCTAATCAAATCTTTATAGATAGTTTCCATTTTCCTTACATTGTCATCCCAGTTATAATACTCAATTACTCTAGATCGTTCAGCTTTACCTATTTCTTTTCTCAACGCATCATTGTTTAATAAACGAAATATTTGTTTTGCCATTTCAATATAATCCTTACGTGGCACCATAATTCCTGCATTTCCATTGTCAACAACTTCTTTAAAACCATCTACATCTGTCACAATAACAGGCACTTCACAGGCCATTGCCTCAACTATTGCTACTCCAAAACTTTCACTATCTGATATGCTTGTTCCTAAAAAAATATCGAATTCGTTCAAAGCAGTTGGTACTTCATCGTTTGGTATCCTTCCTTTAAAAAAAATAACTTCTTCAAGATTTAATTCCTTGACTAGGCTTTTTAATTCTTCTTTTTGAGGTCCATCACCATAGATGTAATACTTTATTTTTTTTGTATGATTTTTTCCATATAACAAATTTTTTATTAAGTAATCTACAGCTTTAATTCCATACTCAATTCCATATTTAGGAGCCAATTTTTTTATAGTTCCTAATATAATGCTGTCATCTTTCCTAACTAAGTCTTTTTTGCAAAACTTAATAGTGTCAACTCCAAATGGGGTAATATAAATTTTTTCAACATTAATATTAGTTAGCCTTGAAGTCTGCACAGCCATTGCATAACTAGTTGAAGCTATAGCATTTGCAGCATTTAAATTTTTCCTTATTATTTTCATATTAAGCTTCTTTTGATAAGGAAAAGAATATACATCACTTCCGTATACTGATAATAAATAGGGAGAAAATTTTGATAGTCTCCCTAAAGTTCCATAACCACTCGAATAATGAGCGTTAAGTATATCAGGCTGAATCACTGATATTAGTTTTCTTAATTGAAATATGTTTAAATAATAACCATACGGAGCAGGTATTTTTAATTTATGCAAAAATACTTCCCTGTTATATTTATTAACTGAAGGCATATGATTTGAAACATAACACAAATGAATTTCATTGCCGTTTTCACATAATTTATTAGCCCATCTTACAGTATGTATGTCGTGGGCTCCTGCTAAAAGCATTATTTTCATAATATTTTCCTTTCTAAATCTATTTATCTCGTACTTTCGGCTTTCTCCCAAAATGGCTTTGTCTTACCGGTCATTATATTATAAACTCCTACCCACTGGGCAATTATCGTTATTACATAATAGTAAACTAAATTGACAAACTTGTTATTGATTTTTGTTATAGCTTTAACTAAAGCTAATAAATAGAATAGCACTTGCCCTATAAATACTAACAGGTAAAACCATGATTCTTGGATAAGCATAACGTTTGTAATTAGAATAATCAAATGAGATATCCAAAGCAGATATCTGCATGTTCTATGTCCAAAATAAAAATATGAAAACCACTTATACTTAAATACATTTAAGATTCTAATATCCGGCAGGATATGAGCCAGAAGAACCCTATTCATTCTTACTTTTCGTCTAAATTCATCCTCAATAACCTCTCCGGCTTTTTCATATGCTATCGCATCATGGTTTGCTATTGCTCTTTTGCCTAAAAGAGCGTAATATACCGGCATTGCACTGTCATGACATTGGATGGGATCAAAATCGTAATAATCCTTTGTTCTGCAAGCATATAAAGCCCCATTACCTGCAGTTATGGTTTGAATTCTTCCTTCAATTTCTCTTGTAGTTAAATCGCTATTCCAATAACTTGTCTCAGCATAACTAACATCACTCACCTCTGGATTCAATATGGAAAGTCTTCCAGTAACATATGCAATGTCTTCAGAAGTAAAAGCTGCCATCAATTCTTTAACTGCATTTCTATCCAGCATTGAGTTTGCATCTGTCATAACAAGAAATTCTGTTGTAACAGTTTTTTGCGCTTCATTTTGAGCATTGGTTTTCCCCATGCGTTTTTTTACTTCGTATAGCCGAATATTAGTATCAGGGTTTTCAGCTATAAATTCCTTAACAATTTGATTTGTTCTGTCTGTACTGTTATCGGAGGAAATTAAAAACTCAATTTTCTCTTTTGGGTAATCAAGCTCAATAATATTTTTAATCTTTTCAAGAATTACCTTTTCTTCATTATGTGCCACAACCATTACCGTTACATTCGGCTGATGACTATAATCCTTTTCTATCTTCCTTGATTTATAAATTAAGTTAAGGATTTTTAATGAAATTGGATAGCCAATCATAGCCCAAAATATTACGAATGCACTAATATAAAAAAATATTTTATAGAAAAGTACCATCTACTAATCCACCTTATGTACAGGAATCCCAACATATTTCCCAGGCTCAGTTATATCTCTTATCACCACAGCACCGGCGCCAAGCATGCAACCAGCACAGATGTTTATATTATTGCTTATTACGCTTCCTATGCCTATCCAGCTTCCCTTACCAACCTTAACTGTTCCGGCTAGACTTGCTCCCGGCGAAACATGCACATAATCTTCAAGAATGCAGTCGTGGTCGACGCTGCTGTTTGTATTGATAATGCACCCTTTTCCGATAGTACTTGAGCTGTTTATTACTGCTCCAGCCATAATAACAGTACCAATACCCACGCTGACCTGATACCCGATGACTGCATTTGGATGAATCAGTGTCGCAATTGAAACGCCTTCATATTCCAATTCCGTTTGTACCCTTTCCCGTGTGGCATTATTTCCGATAGCTATAAAGTAATCGGCTTCATCTTTGTATTTTAACGCATCATCCGTTTTCCCTATAACCGGTAAGTCCGCGCATGTCTTAATTGACTCGTCATCATCAAGGAATACTATGCTTTTCCAATTATTAGTTTTTATTGCTATGTCAGCGACCACTTTTCCATGCCCACTCGCGCCTATGATTATAAGTCTTTTTTCCATTCTCTTTACATTTCCTTCCGAAACAATAAAGTAATTTCAAATACAAAAACTTATATATCCGGTTTATTTACCGAGCCTTTAAACGGTTCCATTGTGACAGAAGTATCCGAACTAATTCCTTCTCTTAACAAAACTTTCTTTATGGTAAGAAAGATAATCCTCATATCTCCAATAAA
>DUUN01000558.1 GCA_012841535.1 Gallicola sp.
AATGTTTATAGTAAATGCAGTGCAAGCAGTTGGAGATATATCTTCCACAACAATAGGTGGTTTGGATAGAGAGGCAACAGATAAGGAGATTTCCGGTGGAATTAAAGCTAACTCAGTAGCATCTGCAATAGGTTCTTTAATAGGTGCTTTACCTCCGGCAACTTATAGCCAAAACGTTGGTATAGTTGCAATGACTAAGGTAGTTAGTTTAAAGGTATTTAAAATAACAGCAGGACTTATTTTAGTAGCAGCATTTATTCCTAAATTTGGAGCTTTAATGCTTACAGTACCACAAGCGGTAATTGGGGGAGCTACAGTTTCCGTATTTGCTCAAATTACAATGAGTGGTATGAAATTAATAACTTCAGAAGAATTATCTATTAGAAACTCAACGATAGTTGGACTTGGAGTTGCATTAGGTATGGGAGTTACACAAATTAGTAAAGCGGCTTTCTCTACATTCCCAGACTGGTTTACAATGATATTTGTTTCTTCTCCGGTAATATTAGCTACAATAATAGTATTTACATTAAACTTAGTCTTACCTCAAAAAACATTAGCTGAGGAACAAGCTGAAAGAGAAGAAATGGAAAAATAAATATAAGAAAAGTCAACATTTTGTTGGCTTTTTTTTATGCCTAAATTGGTGATATAATATTACTGTAAAGAAAGAAAGGTGATTAAATGAGTTTACTAATTAAAAACATTAAAGTATGTAATGGAAAAGATGAATTTATTTCAGATCTATATATTGAAGAAGAAAAAATAAGGAAAATAGGTAATAATTTAAATATAAAAGCTGATGAAATTATAGATGGTAGTGGTAAATTATTGTTACCTGGTGGAATAGATGTCCATACTCATTTTGATTTGGATTTAGGAGAGTTTGTTGCTGTCGATGATTGGGAAGCAGGACCAAAAGCAGCTGCTTTTGGAGGCACAACAACAGTTGTTGACCATATAGGTTTTCTAGAAAGAGGTTCTTCACTACAGTCAATGGTAGATAAATATTTTGAAATATCCAAAGGAAAACCAATAATAGACTATAGTTTTCATGGTGTAATGCAAGAAACAACAGATGAAATGGTTGATGAAATAGAAAAGCTTTTCAATGAGGGAATAGTAAGTATAAAGCTATATACAACTTATGGTGGCAAATTAGAAGATGACCAAATATTAAAGGTCTTGCAAAAAGCAAAGGAAACAGGAACGGTTATTTGTGTTCATTGTGAAAATGATGGCTCAATAAAACTATTAAGGGAAGAATCTGAAAAAAAAGGCCACTTTGAACCTATTTATCATGCAAAAACAAGACCTAACGTAACAGAAGCCGAGGCAATTTCCCGTCTTGCATATTTATCTAAAATAGCAGGAGACCCTAAATTATACATTGTTCATACTTCTACAGCAGAAGGCTTGGAAGAAATAAAAAAAGCTAGAAAAAATGGCTTAAAAAATATTTTTTGTGAAACCTGTACTCAGTATTTAACATTAACCGAAGAAAAATACAAGGATCCTATAGAAGGGTTAAAATATATAATGGCACCTCCTTTAAGGACAAATAAAGACGTTGAGGCCTTATGGGAAGGTATTGCCAATGGGGATGTAGATGTTATTGCAACAGATCACTGTCCTTTTATGTTTAAAGAGCATAAATTAAAATATAAGGAAGATTTTAAAAAGGTACCGGGAGGAGCACCAGGTGTTGAAGAAAGAATGGAAATTATTTTAACAGAAGGACAAAAAAGAAATATAAGTTTAAATACACTAATAGATAAGTTAATTTATAATCCAGCTAAAATATTTGGACTTTATCCAAAAAAAGGTAGTTTAGCAATTGGCTCAGATGCAGACTTAGTAATCTATAGTAAAGAAAAATATACAATTTCCCAATCCAATAGACATAGTTCTGTTGACTATACAGGATATGAAGGATTTGAAGTGGATTTTAAAGTCGATACAGTTATAGTAAGAGGTAAAGTAGTAGTAGAGAATAATGAAATTAAAGTTGAAAATGGATACGGAAAATTTATAAAACGTAAATTTTAGACTTAGTAGACCCCTAAATCCGAAATTGGATTTGGGGTTTTTCTATGTCTAAATATAATAGAATTAATAGTTAAAAAAATCTCCGATGTTACAATAAAAGCAGTCTAGCCAATTGATAAATAAGACAAAGGATGTCCTTATGGATAACAGTAGTTTATAACATATAAAATGGGATTAAATATTATATAGTTGTATGGCAACCCTTTTTTAGACAATTTCATGTTAAACACTTCCTTGAATTTCTTAACAACTATAAAATATTTTCAAGAACTAGTCTACGGTAAAGGCCTTGCCCAAATTAAAAGACATAATTTGCCATAGCCTAAACCTTGAAAATATTTTTATCTATTTATAGAAATTCAACTTGTAATATGTAATTTTCTGTATTATATAGGGCTTAGATATGCTAAAGAACTGTATATTCTATCATTGTTATACCAACAAAAGTATTTTTCAAATTCATATTTTAATTGCTCTAAATTCTTAAATTTATATTGGTAAATTAATTCGGTTTTTTAATTTTTTTTAGTCGCTTCGCTTACTGCATTGTACCCTCACTATGCTGGGGCAGACACTCATAAAGATTGCCTTTTCTACTTAAAGATCTTTTTATTTTGAAGATTTTTAAAAGTTTGTCTATTATTTTGTTATCATATTCACTTCCTCTATCTGAATGAAATAACTGTATTTTACTTAATGAGTATTTAGAACTAAGAAGAGCTTGTTCAATTAATTTCGCATCCTTATTTTTACTTACGGAATAGCCAAAGATTTCTCCATTGTATAAATTAATTAGTAAGCATATGTAATTCCAAGATTTTCCAACTCTTACATATGTTAAATCACTTACTATGACTTCTAAGTTATCCCTTTTATTAAATTCTCTATACAATATGTTTTCTATTTTTGATTCATTACATTTTAAATTATGTACTTTATATTGTGCTACTGCATAATTAGAAACTAAACTATTTTCCTGCATAATTTTAGATATTTTCCGTCTAGAAACTTGATGTCTAGTACTCTTAGCTTTTTCTTTGTTTTTCTAGTTCCATAGTTTTTTTACTCTTTCTAAATATTTCTTTTATTTGCTCTACTAATTTCAAGTTGGATTTATTTAATACAGGTTTATTTTGATAGTAATAAACAAGGAGTGAAAATATGAAAAATTAGTTTAGGCTTCAGCTGTTCAATTTCGAAAGGTGCACACAATTTAGTTTATAAGTTTTTAAATTTAGGTCTCATTTTAATGGATTAGTCTCTAAAATATATTTGACTATATTTTTATGTGATGATATAATTTCATCAATAAGATGAAAAGGATTTATGAGTGATAATTGTGGCTGGACAAAATAAGAATGGAGTTGTGGTACAATCAGTAGATAGAGCATGTGAGATACTGGAATGTTTTACTGGATTACGTGAAGAGTTAGGAATTAAAGAAATTTCTGAAATGATGAATTTAAGTAAGAGTACAGTATATGGCTTGGTAAATACTCTTGTACAAAATAATTTTTTAGAACAAAACATAGATAATAAGAGATATAAATTGGGAATAAAGTTATTTGAGTTGGGAATGCTCACACATAGGAGAATGAATTTAGAAAATGAAGTAAAAGAAAGAGCAGAATTTTTATCTAAAAAATATTCTTCAACAGTACATCTAGCTGCTATATATCATGATATGAATATAGTATATATATATAAAAAAGATTCTCCAGATTCAGTAATTATTTATTCTCAGCTGGGAAAGAAAGCTCCAAGTAATAGTAGTGGTGTTGGAAAAGCCATAGCAGCTTTTTTAGATGAAAAATTACAAAATGAAATATTAGAGATAAATGATTTTGAAAAACTAACTAAAAATACTTTAACATCAAACACCGATATAAAAAAAGAATGGAATAAAGTTAAAAAATTAGGATATGCTGTTGATAACGAAGAAGTTGAAATGGGTTTGAGATGTGTGGCTGCACCGATATTCGGTGTAGATAAAAAGCCTATAGCAGCTATTAGTGTATCAGCTTCAATTTCACAAATAACTGAAGATATCATTGAAGATATAGCTAAAGATATAAAACAAATAGCAGATGAAATTTCATTTAGACAAGGGATAAAATTTTGATAGCTAATTATAATTTCGTACCTTCAAAAAGAAGGTGCGAAAAACAACTCAAAAAATACGAACGCAGTTCGGTAATAACGAATGGTGGGAAAATGATTGATATTAGAGATGAATTATTTAGTAGTTTAATGAATAAGAAGTATTTAGCAGAATTAATAGTTGAGAGAAAAGGAATACTATCTGGAATAAAAAATGCTAGAGATTGTTTTAAAGATATGGAAGCAGAATTAGAATTTTTAAAGAAAGATGGTGACAGAGTAGAGGAAATGCAGTGTATATGTAGGATAATAGCAAATCCTAAAAACATAGCATTGATTGAGGAAAAACTTATAGGAACGATTTCTAAATATTCAGGGATTTCTACAGCAGCAAATTATGCAGTGAAGTTAGCAAATAATAAGGTAAAAATAGTATCAGGGTCATGGAAGAAAATGCCTCCAGAAATAAAAAACAATATAAGAGAAGCTATAGTAACAGGAGGTGCTTCTTTTAGAATATTGGATAGCCCGATGTTATATTTAGACAAGAATTATATAAATATGTTTGGAAGTATACCAGATGTATTAAAAGAAGCTAGTAAATTTAATAAATTAAATAAGGTTGTACAGATTAGAGGAATGTATGAAAGTATTGAAGAAGAAACTAGACAAGCTATTAAATATGGGGCCAATGTTTTAATGGTTGATACAGGAGACCTTTTAGATTTAGAAAAATGTAAAAAAGAATTGGAAAAGATAGATAAATATAAAGAAATTAAAGTTGCATATGCTGGAAATGTAAAATTAGATAATATTAAATTTATTGTAGACAATTATGCTCCAGATATTTTATGTATTGGAAAAGAAATTGTAGATGCACCAATTTTAGATATGAAAATTAATGTTATAAAAGAAAAAATTTAAAACCTTAGAAGGAGGTAAAAATGGGATTAGATTTATTAGAAAAAACTGAACTTTGGATTAACAATATAAAACTTAAGGATGTTAATCTTAATAAACTAGCTTCTACAGTTGCTAGCGTGTTAAATATATCCGAAGAAAAGGTTTTAGTTGTTGATGTAAGGGATAATCATATTACATTAGATATTTTAGAAAAAAATATTCCAGAAAAAAATATAATAGGAAAAGAACAAAAATTACTTAATGCTATTAAAAAGCTAGATGGAGTAATTACTTATGAAGATACATTTATACATTCAAATGGAATTTTAGGAATGATTTGTATAGATGAAAATAAATCACAAGAGATTGTATCAAATATAAATGTTATTAGAGACGACATGTTATCACATATAGAGAAACGGGCAATAGTATTTCCTACAGGTTTTGAGCTAAGGGATAATATGATCGAAGATACAAATACACCTTTTTTAATGACACTTTTAGAAAAGAGAGGATATGTAGTAAAAAAAGGATCAGTAATCGAAGATGATGAATATGATATGGTTAATAAATTAAATGATGCTATTAATCAAGCTTTTGGACTAATTATTACTACAGGAGGAGTAGGTGCTGAAGATAAAGATAAAAGCATAGAGAGTATTTTAAAACTAGATCCCACGGCTGCAACTCCTTATATAGTTAAATTTGAAAAAGGTATGGGTAGGCATGTTAAGGATGGCGTAAGAATAGCAGTAGGGAAAGTGGGACCTACTATATTAGTGGCGTTACCAGGACCAAATGATGAGGTTAGATTAGTAGCAGATTCTTTAGTAGAATCTGTTATGAATAAATGTTCAAAAGAAATAATTGCAGAACAAATAGCTTCAAAGTTGAGAGAAAAATTAATTTGGAAACACTAAAAGAGGAGGATAGTATATGAGTTTAGAAAATTTAGCAAATAGTTTATATGAATCTGAAAAAAATAGTAAACAGATTGAAGCAATTACAAAAAAAATGCCGAATTTAACTACAGAAGATGCCTATAAAATTCAATTACATAATATAAGTAAAAAAATAGAATTAGGAGAAAAGGTTGTAGGTATGAAGATTGGTCTTACAAGTGTTGCTATGCAAGAGCTACTGGGTGTAAATGAGCCGGACTATGGTCATATCACAAGTTCAATGGTGGTTTTAGAAGGACAAGATATTTCAATTAGTGAACTTTGTCAACCTAAAGTTGAAGGAGAGTTGGCGTTTTGTTTAAAAAAAGAATTAAAAGGGCCCAATATAACAATTGCAGATGTTTACAATGCAACTTCATGGGTTGCACCAGCTATTGAAATTGTTGATAGCAGGATAAAAAATTGGGAAATTACTTTACAAGATACTGTTGCTGATAATGGTTCAAGTGCTAGGTTAATTTTAGGTTCAGGTATGACTCCGATATCGAAAATTGATATGAAATTAACAGGTATGACTTTAGAAAAAAACGGGAAACTAATTAATAGTGGTGTAAGTGCTGAAGTGCTTGGAAACCCAGCGGCTTCAGTAATGTGGTTAGTTAATAAATTAGCTGAATTTGATATTGGATTAGAAGCGGGTCAAATCATTTTATCGGGTGCTCTTACGGCAGCTCAGCCAGCAAAAGAGGGAGATTTTTTCAATATTAGTTTTTATGGAATGGGTTCAGTAGGAGTGAGATTTAGTAAATAATAAAAAGGAGAATGATGATTTTGGAAAGAGTAAAAGTAGGGATAATAGGACCGGGAAATATTGGTACAGATCTTATGTATAAAGTAATGAAGAGTAATTATTTAGAAATGAAAATGATGGCAGGAATATCAGAATCAGAAGGAATTAAAAGAGCAGCAAGACTTGGTTTTGAAACTTCTACAGAAAGTGTTAATGCAGTCGCAAAAGATAAAGAGATAAAAATTGTATTTGATGCTACTAGTGCTAGAGCACATTTAAAAAATGCCCCTATACTAAAAGAAGCTGGGAAGTTAGTTATTGACTTAACTCCAGCAGCTGTTGGACCATATGTTGTTCCATGTGCCAATTTAGACTCATTAAGTAATAGTACTACTAATTTTAATATGGTCACATGTGGAGGGCAGGCAACAGTCCCTATAGCATATGCTATTAATAGAGTAGCTAATTCTGAGTATACAGAAATAGTTTCTTGTATTTCATCTAAAAGTGCTGGACCAGGAACAAGAGCTAATATAGATGAATTTACTGAAACAACAGCTAAAGCGCTAGAAACAGTAGGAGGCGCAGATAAAGGGAAAGCAATTATAGTTTTAAATCCTGCTGATCCTCCATTGATTATGACTAATACTATTTACTCTTTAGTAAAGAATCCAGATGATAAAAAGATTATAGAGTCTGTAAACGATATAGTAAAAGAGATTCAAAAATATGTGCCAGGTTATAGATTAAGAGTTCCTCCTGTTATAGAAGGAAATAAAGTTACTGTAATAGTAGAGGTAGAAGGAGCTGGAGATTTTCTTCCAAAATATTCTGGGAATTTAGATATTATTAATCAAGCAGCGATAGAAGTAGCAGAAAAATTAGCAAAAGATATTTTAGTGAGGAGTAAATAATTTATGGAAAGACAAAAAATAAAAATTGTAGATACAACTTTAAGAGATGGTAGTCATGCTGTAAGTCATAGTTTTACAGTTGATCAAGTCAGTAAAATAGCGAGAGGATTAGATAGTACAGGTGTTGATTTAATAGAAATAAGTCATGGAGATGGAATAGGGGGGGGATCGATTAATTATGGTTTTAATAAGGTACCTGAATTAGAGTTAATTAAAGCAGCAAGAAAAGAAATAAAAAATGCAAAGTTAGCTATTTTATTATTACCAGGTGTTGGAACTATTGAAGATTTAAAAAAAGCAGAAGATGTTGGAATTGATGCTGTTAGAGTTGCGACACATGTAACTGAGGCTGATATATCTATTCAACATATTCGTTATGCTAAATCAAGAGGATTATTTACTGTAGGATTTTTAATGATGGGTCATATGAGTAGCGCCGATGATATCTTAGAACAAGCAAAAATTTTTGAAGCAGAGGGGGTAGATTATATTAATATTGCTGATTCAGCAGGTTATATGACTCCAGATGAAGTACGTAAAAAGATTTCTACGCTAGTTAATAATTTACATACACCTATAGGATTTCATTCTCATAATAATTTAGGATTAGCAATGGGGAATTCGTTAGCAGCGGCATCTGAAGGTGCAAGTTATCTAGATGGTACTTGTAGGGGTTTAGGAGCAGGAGCTGGTAATACGCAAATAGAAGTATTATGTGCAGTATTAAAACGTATGGGTTTTGATAATGATATTAACATATATAAACTTATGGATGTAGCAGAGAATATAGTTGAACCAATAATGCACAGACCACAAATAATAAGAACAGATTCTTTAATGCTTGGTTATGCAGGAGTGTATTCTAGTTTTTTATTACACGCTAGAAGAGCATCCGAAAAATATAATGTTGAAGTAAAAGATATTTTAGTAGAATTAGGAAAGAGAGGTATGGTAGGGGGACAAGAGGATATGATAGTTGATGTAGCATATGAATTAGCAACAAAAAAACAATAAGGGGGTAATAATTTTGAAGAATGTAACTTTAGTAGCAAAAGTGGATTTAAATACTTGTACAGGATGTAAAACTTGTGAGAAAATTTGTCCGGTATTAGCTATAAAAATTATTGATCGTAAAGCTATAATTGATGAAGATAAATGTAGAGGATGTTCTAATTGCGAAAGTAGGTGTCCCGTTCATTCTATAGAAATGGTGAAAAGAGAAGAACCTTTTGTAGTGGGGATTGATGTTGAAAAGTTTGATAAAGAAAAAATTGAAGAAATCTGCATGAATGCACATATGAATCCAGAACAAATATTATGCTATTGTACAGGAGTTAGAGCAGAAGAAGTTGCAGCAGCAATATTAGATGGTGCACGTACACCAGAAGAAATATCAAGTAGAACAGGTATAAGAACAGGTTGTACTATAGAATGCATTCAACCACTTTTGAGAATTATTCATGCAGCAGGAATAGAATTAAAACCTATAGAAGGTGGATGGCAGTGGTATGGAATAACACCAACATCCTGGGATTTAACAGATGAAGTAAAGGAAAAATATGCAAATAAAGGATTTTACTTTGATGAAGATAAAGAACTATTTGAAAGAGTTGCATCTGCAAGAAAAGAGAAAGGAGAATAAAGTATGTTTAGGGCACCTATAAAGCCAATAGCACCAAAGAAATCTCAATATGGAGTAGCACCAGAGCTAGTAAAAACAAGAGTATCTGAACTGCCAGGAATGTGTTCCCTGATGTTAAAAGAACTTTTTCCTGATCTACCGGATGTAATTTATCCAGGTAAGGAAGATGCGTTTGAAAATATCAAGAAGGCTGCTTATGAATCTTTAAGAAAAATTGATATGAGTATGATAAAACCAGAACATAGTGTGAATGTTCTTGCAAGTCATCATGGTTTTACTCTACTTGGTGGAGAACCCTATGCTATTCTGTTGAGGTGTATTAGAGATATTATCATTGAAAAAACAGGTTGTGAAAATATTCGATTAAGAGCTGGTGTAGGAATGAGGTTTCGTGAAACAGAAGAATATATGAAATCTTACCATCTTGATGAATATTATAAAAATAAAGTAGCAGGAGTAGCCCCAATAGATCAAGGCATTCCTATAGAAACAGAAATAGGAACCTTGTATGGACTAAAAAGAGTATATGATGCAGATTGGATTGTTCATGCACATCATTCAGATGTAAGAGAAGTTCATTTTCATAGGCAAGTAGATAAAGCGGTAAAACCTTTTGGTATGTCATATGCTAGAGCAGAAACACGTAGTACGTATCATCAAAATTTAGGACCTAGGGCTGCTAATTTTACAGCACGTGCGATTTTTGATTCAGAATTTGTCCAAAGCAAATTTGCATTTGCATCATTTTTAGATGTAGGTCCTCATGGTGTAATTGGTGTTGATAGCGATAATGATTTATATGCATTAAATGAGAGAGCGACAATAGTAGGATGTAAACTTTATGGTAAAGCAATGACCTTATTTGGAAAAATTGATGAATGTATTGCTGTTTTAGACTTCCCTTGTCCAGTTCCTTATGTATTTGCAGCAGGAGTAATATATGCTAATTTTCCAGGAGCATATATCGATTTATATGATCTAGAAAAACCTTTACCTCCATATACATGGTATACCGAGGCATTTTATGGTGAAAATGATAAACCGCTACTTTCAGACATACCGTTAATGAGTCCAGCTATAAAAATGTGTGTACATAATTATGCTTGGATTGGATATCCGTCAGAATTTTTTGCAAAACATATACCAACAATAGTTGTTGGAGAAGAACAAGCAGAATTATTTGATATGGATTCAATGAATATTCACTATATGGATTATGCATTAACAGCTAGAAGTACTGAGCAGGCTATGGAATTTGCTTATAAAACTACAGGTACTGATAAAGTAGTGATATTTGATGGTGCTATGGGGGGGATGAATGTTAGTGAATCCTTAGCTAAATATTTAATTAAAATAGCTCCAGAAGTAAGTAAATTAGTAGATGATGAACTTCTACCTAAATGGTTAAGACAACGTGGATTTGATAATAAAACATTAGATAAATATCAAATAGCACACGATTAAGGAGGGTTTTTTGTGAATAATGGTGTTAGAAAGAAAGAGTCAATTTGGGAAAAAGGACCTGGTTTTAAATCAGGTCTTAAAGACCTAGGAAAAAACATTAATACAAAGACTATAACAGCAGGTATAATAGCAGCTATATTTGGGTGTACTGGGCCAGCTTTGGTTGTTATAAACGCAGCAACAGAAGTTGGTTATACAAAAGAACAAATAGTAAGTTGGTTATTTGGAATATATGTATTTGGAGGTGCTATTAGTATTATTATGGCCCTATACTATAAAATGCCAATAGTCGGTGCATTTACCATTCCAGGAGCATCTATGTTAGCTACTAGTCTTGTAGGTTTTACATTTAATGAAGCGGCATTTGCGTTTATAATTGCAGGATTAATAGTATTATTTTTAGGAATTACAGGCTTGATAAGTAAGGTTATGAATTTATTACCATTACCGATTGTAATGGGAATGATAGTGGGAGCGATGTTTAGATTTGGAACAGGAATAATAACATCTTCGGTTTCATCACCTTTAGTTGCTGGATTAGCTGTTCTAGCTTTTTTTATTGTACCTAAGTTTATAAAAAAAGCACCACCAATATTATGTTCTTTGATAGTAGGAGTGGTTGCGGCAATTGCTACGGGAGCTTTTAATGGGGATATTGGAACGATAGGTTATATACCACCACAAATAGTAATGCCATCACCTAATTTTGCAACAGTTCTTTCTGTAGCAGTACCTTTAGCAGCATTGGTAATTGGAGCTGAAAATGCACAAGCTGTAGGAGTTTTATATGCCCAAGGGTATAAACCGCCTATAAATGCTATGACAGTTATTAGTGGAATAGGGGGAATGGCAGCTGGTTGTGTTGGAGCTCATAATGCTAATATAGCCGGTCCTATGACTGCTATATGCTCATCTTCAGAAGCTGGAGAAGATTTAAAAGGTCGTTATGCTGCTAGTATAGTAAATGGAATTTGTTTTATCATATTTGGATTATTGGGTAGTTTTACAATGGCATTTATAAGTATGATACCTAGTGAATTAGTTAATGTGCTTGCTGGGCTAGCAATGATTAATGTTTTATTAAATTCGTTAACAGATGCTTTTGGTTCAGAAAGATGTAGAATAGGGGCTTTTTTTGCATTAATAATAGCTGCATCAGGTATTAGTATTTTGTCAATTGGATCGGCTTTTTGGGCTTTAGTTGGGGGAGTTTTAATATCTATTTTAATGGAAAGAGATGATTTTAATTATTACTATAATATGAAAAATCTATAATATAAATAATCAATAGTAAATAATATAGTGGAAAGGGAGAAGCTGTGAAACTTACTTTAAAATCTAGAATATTAAAACTGCAGGAAGAATTAAGAAAAAATCAAATTGATGTAGCAATGATTTATGACAGAGAAAACCTTATTTATTTTGCTAATGTTGATGATTTAGAAGGTGGATGTATGATAATACCATCATCAGGAGAAGCAAAATTGATATGTCTATCTTTTGAGGGAAAATACATTAAAGAAAAATCAGGAATAGACAATGTAATTACATATAATTTTCCTAATGAGAATATAAGTGAAATATCTGCAATGGAGATATCAAAATTAAATATCAAAAATATTAAAATAGGTTTTACTAGATATTTTATTTCATTAAAAGATTATCAAATGTTAAGAAAATATATACCAGAAATGGTTGTAGGTGATATTTCAGAAATATGTTATAAGATTCGTGCTATTAAAGATGATAGCGAGATTGAAAAAATTATGCAAGCATCTAAATATGTAGCAATTGGAATGGATGCTGCTAAAAAAGCCTTAAAACCTAATATGAAAGAAGTTGAGCTTCTTGCAGAAGCTGACTATGCTATGAAAAAAGCTGGTTCACAAGGTTCTAGTTTTAGAATGCAGGTTTTAACCCAAGATAGACAGATGCTTGTTCATCCTTATGCAGGAGAAAATATTATTAGAGACAATGAAACAGTTGTGGTTCACTTAGGAGCGTCTTATAAGGGGTATACTGCAAAAATGTGTAGAACATTTTTCTTAGGTGAAATAGAAAGAGAAAAAATAGATATATATAATATATTAAAAGAAGCGCAAAAAAAAGCCATAGAGTATATAACTCCGGGTGTTACTAGTAGTGAGATATATGATCTAGTTTATGATTATTTAAAAGAAAAGGGATATGCAAAATGGTTTATAGTAGATCATTTAGGTTATGGAGTAGGTATTAGGCAATCGGAATTCTATCCAATTATTGGTAAAGATATTAATCATGTTATAAAAGAAAATATGGTAATAGATCTACTGTTACCAACAATATTTAAATATAAGATAGGTGGTTCTAGAATAACTGATACGATATTAATTAAAAAAGATGGTTGTGTAAATCTAACACAAAAGTATTATGATAAAATATATAATCTATAAATAACAATTAGAAAGTAATAAGTATAGAATAGCTCCTTTGATTTTGAAAAATTAATCTAAGAGAATACTCTTTGTTAAATAAGTCTTTTTATAAAATGGTCTTAATCAAGAAACAATACAAATAGCGGCTTAAGCTTTTTAGCTTGAGCCGCTATTTGTATTTGATAAAAAGCAAAAAAAGAAAATAGGAAGTATAATTACTAATAATATAATTTTAAAATTAGATTGACTAAATATTATAGAAAATAATATTAGACTCTATAATACTATTGA
>DUUN01000738.1 GCA_012841535.1 Gallicola sp.
GATATAGATTGACCTCTTCTTCTGGTGGTATGGCAACATATTTAATTGATCAATTGTTTGAAAAAGATATCGTAGATGCTGTTATTACAGTTAAAGAGGGGAAAGAAAGTTTCTATGAATATTCCGTGATTAGATCAACTGATGATTTAGTCTCAACATCAGAAACCAGATATTATCCTGTTACATTAGGAACTGTTACAAATCAATTAAAAACTTCAGATGAACGTTTTGCTATTGTAGGAATAGCTTGTTTCTTAAAGTCTGTTAGACTATTACAATTCTATCATCCTGAATTAAAAGATAAAATAAAATTTACAATAGGAATAATTTGTGGTGGTATTAAAAGTAGATTTTTTGCTGAGTATCTTGCAGGAAAAGCAGGTGTAAAAAGTGATGGATTCAGGAATCCTAAATTCAGGATAAAGGATCACCAAAGTACGGCATCGGATTATTCATATGGTTGTAAGGATGACAATGGAGTTAACCACGCCGTTAAAATGAAAGAAGTAGGTGATATGTGGGGTTCAGGAATGTTTAAAAATAATGCTTGTGATTTTTGTGATGATGTTACAACAGAATTAGCGGATATTTCATTGGGGGATGCATGGTTAAATCCATTTAATCAAGATGGTAAAGGTACAAATGTTATGATTACCCGATCTCAGCTTGCAGAAGATTTGATAAAAGAAGGAATAAATAGCAAAGAGTTATCTGTAGAGCACCTTGATTTTGAAATGTTCTTATCTTCACAGCAAGGAAGTTTTAGTCATCGTCAGAAAGCATTGGGTTATAGGATAAACTTAGCAAAGAGAAAAGGCTTAACAATACCTCACAAAAGGCACGATAATGAAAATATCTCTCTAGATTTTAAATTGGTTCAAAAGCAACGTATGGTAGTAAGAAAGCAAAGCTTAGTTCAATGGCCAATTGCAAATGATAGTTATGTGTTTGATCAAGCTATGCTTAGCTCTCGAGAAAAGTTGCAAAAAAGGACAAAATTATACCATTATATTAGAGCAATTAAAAGAAGATTAGGAGTATGAAAATAGGCATATTAACACAACGACTTTATAACAACTATGGTGGGATTTTACAAAATTATGCTTTACAACAAGTGCTAAAGGACTTGGGGCACAATCCAATAACAATTGATCATAGACCAAGAAACAATTTGTTTTTTTATTTAATTACTCAGGTTAGAACTCTGTTTTTTTATTTTATTCCAGGGAAAAGGCGTAATTTCATTAAATACCAAAGAAAACCTAGACGGAGCAAAAATCTATCTTTATTTATTAATAAAAACATAAATACTACACATAGAATTCAAAAAATATTTTCTTATATTGTGTCTAAATATAAGTTTAATGCAATCATCGTTGGAAGCGATCAAGTATGGAGACCTAAATACAATACTTTAGAAAACACATTCCTTTCTTTCGTAAAGTCAGAAAATGTATTAAAAATCGCATATGCTGCTTCATTTGGTGTAAATAAATGGGAATACACAGATAAACAGACTCAAATATGTGCTAATTTAGCTCGTCAGTTTCATGCAGTTTCTGTAAGGGAATATTCAGGTATAGAACTCTGCAAAAATTTTTTAAATATAAAAGCTGTTGAAACACTGGATCCTACTTTACTTTTAGACAAAAACCATTATTCAAATCTCTGTAAAGGGGTAGAAAAAAAGAAGAAGAAGTTTCTTGCAGCATATGTACTTGATATGTCAGAAGAGAAAAACCATTTTATAGAATCATTTTCAAAAATCAAAAATATTGAAACTGTCTATTTTTCGGCAGAATCTAAAGTTTCTTTAAGTATCGAAGAGTGGCTATCAATGTTTAGAGATGCGAGTTATATAATCACAGATTCATTTCATGGCACAATATTTTCATTAATAAATGAAAAACCATTCATATCATTGGTAAATAAAAGAAGAGGTGCTGATCGTTTTTATTCCATACTTACTAAAATCGGACTAGAATATAGAGCAATTAGTGAACCGGAATTTCAAAGTTTTGAGGACAAACCAATTGATTGGAAACTGGTATCATCCACAATTGATATAAAGAAACGTGAAAGTATAGACTTTATTAAAAAAAGCTTAGTAAACAATTAATTATGAAATTTGTAATATTTGCAGATAAATCGTATAACTATATTAAGCCCATATCTGTTGGTCTTCATAATACTCTACAAAGTGAGGGGCATGAATCAGTTATATGGTACAATGGCATTCACTGGTTAAATAAAATGAATCTACTTAAAGTTTTATTTAGAGATCTTTATTACTTATTCATGAATCTTAAAACAAGAAATAGAAATTTATATCAATATAGATTTTTTGACTTATTATTTTTTTATACAAAAAGTAAGAAGAGAATGTTAAGTGAATGTGATTGTATTATTATCGTTAATAATTGCCCAAGAATCTTTTATTCAAAAAGTTTAAAGAGGTTAGAAGGTATAAGAAAGAAATTCAAAAAACCGATAGTAAATTATGATTTCCACTATTTACCAAATCAAGCTTGGTATGAAAGAATAATTAAAGATCCTCATAACTATGGGTTAGAACGCTTTGACTGGTATCTACCAGTAGGAATAGTTACAGAATTTGCAATTCCCAAAAAGATACCTAGATTATATTCATCTATAGGTATGGATATAAAAAGTCATGATTTGTATCCGCAACAAAATAAGTTTCAAGCTTTAATAGATTTTGAAAGAAAAGGTTACGAAGAGTACAGAAGTCTTGTTATAGAAGTACTAAATGAATTAGATATTCCTTATATAGAATTAAAAGGTAAATATACAACAGATGAGATTAGATCAATTTACAGAAAAAGTTCGATTTACTTCATAAGCTTAAGAGAGTCATTTGGCTTACCAATTGTTGAATTACAATTATGTGGCAGTTACATCTTTACTCCATATAAAGAATGGTGTCCAGCACATTTTCTAGAAAAAAGTCCATTTGAAAAAGGAGTTGGTAAACTTGGAAGTAATTTCTTTGTTTATGACAATAATAGTGAATTACTAAAAAAACAAATATTAGAAATTAAACATAATTATGATGCTAATCAAGTGATAAACAAATTTAAAGAAGAATATTATGATTATTACTCAATAAATATAGATCAATTGAACGATTTTATTTATAGATTAGCCTCAGGAACAATTCATGCTCACTCTCATATTAAGTACAAGAAATATAATAAGTATATTTCTACAGATGATAAAATTATATTGTATTAGTATATATTATCTAGATTTAATGCTCTAATGTTTATTTATATTGTAATCAACAATGATAAGTATATATTTTGTTTCATATGAGAAATTTTAATAATAAACCATCATTTAAGGATGTGTTTGTTGTTTCTTTGCTTATATTACCTATCATGTCTCGATGGCTATTACCTTCAAGTATAGAAACACCATTAACTAAAAGCATTCAAAATATCCCATTTTATTTACCAAACATACTCATTTTCATATTTCTATTATTTGCTTTAAAAAATAATAGAAATATTCATTTAAAGTTAGTCTTTTGGATACATTTTCTCTTTTTTACTATTGGTGTATTAGTAAATGAATATACTGATAAATTAGCCTTTATTTTTAGTGGAACTTATTATTTTTATGCAATCTTTATTGCATTACATTATAGATTATCATCTAACCAAAAAATTATTCTGAAAAGATTTCTTTTTATTTCATTATTATTACTTTTTATTCAAGTGGTCTTATATTCTACTGGAATATTGGAATACAGTCTTGATATAACTTCAGGATATGAAATAGGAGGAGTATATCGGATTTCTACCACAGTCGGCGCTGCTACAGGAACAGCTGGTCTAATATTCTTGATAGGTTGTTTAGTTTTTTACTTATATGGAAAAACATTTAGTGGATATAGTGCACTAATTATTACAGCTTTATCATTACTTTTACTCATATCAAGAGGTGCTATTGCTGCTTTCGGATTATTTTCTCTATTATACTTTTGGAATGACATAAGAAAATCATTCAAGAAGTTTTTTATTACTGTTTTTTTGCTTGGTGTTATAATTACTTCTATATATAAAATAGGTCTTTTTGACCCTCTTTTAACTCGAATAGAAGCTCAAACTTACGAAAATAATTTGTATTCTGGGAGAGATGTATTAATAGAATCAACTCTCTCAACTGTTGATAAATCATCAAGTTATTTATTTGGAGTTGGTACAGGTAATATATACCCCTCAAAAGATGTCAAAATACTGAATATAAAATCAAAATACCCGGGTGCACCTCACAATTCATTTGTTTTAATTTTTGCAGAGCAGGGTATTTTCGGCCTATTATTATTCGGGATATTCTGGTCAGTATTATTATTTACTATTAAAAAGAACAAGACATTATTTTACACATTACTATCTTTTGTTGTTGTATTATTTAATACTGAAACAGTATTTATAGTGGATTCAGAATATGTGTTTTTACTTTCAATTGCTATAATGATGGCGCTGGATAAATCACCAAATATTCAAAAATCCAATATTAAACCATCAAAAATCATTATAAATAAATATTGATAAATGTCAGATAAAACGTCAATTGAAAGAAAAATACTTTTTGTTGCCACTGTAGATCCATTCAAATTTGGAGGTGGAAGTCAAGCTACAAGAGCTTACTTAGATTCTATTTTAGAAATTTTTGGCCGAAATAATGTAGATGTGGTATTACCCTATGAATCAAATATACCTAATA
>DUUN01000199.1 GCA_012841535.1 Gallicola sp.
GAAAATATTAAGTATAAAGAAACCGTGGGATAGGCCTGTTGCAAGGTTTACAGCGATTTATAAAAACCAATAAATTACCCAGAGCGCATCCATGGTAAGGATGGGGTCATCGGTTCAATTCCGATTGAGGGCTCCACATTACAAGATACACTTTGAAAAAAGTGCAACAATATTGCAACAACCGGAGAAAAATAAAAGAGCTTGATTCAAAAAACTGAATCGAGCTTTTTTATTTTTTCCCGGACATTATTGAAACTTCTTATCGATGTCAAAATACGGAATCCTTATAATAATTTTGAATGTGCACCGTTTCTGCTTCCAGGAAATATTGCAAATAGATATTTAGATAAACCTTTAATTGATGCTCAAGTTACTATGGCCAGTTCGTAATATTTATGATAATGAGAAAATAATAACAGTTAGTAATGGTGAGAAAATGTATATTAAATTAATTCTCGTATGAGTAAAGGTTTTCTTCTCTTTGATTTAAATGAATCATCTATATAACTATAGCTTTACAGAGTTTTCTACAAATTAATTGTTTTTATTTACTCCTTCATGTATACTATTATATGGAAAACTATTCCTCTGATAGGTGCTAAACCTGTATACGCCAAAAACAAAGTCAAATTTTGAGTTATATATTTAAGACGTAATGCGAGGCGATAATATATGCAGTTATCTAAAATACGTATTAGTAACTTTAGAAATCTTGATGGAATTGAGATTAGTTTTCATCCTACCAATAATTTTATTGTGGGTGAAAATAATTTGGGAAAATCTAATTTCCTTGACTTATTAAACATTCTCTTCAACTATAATAGTTTCCGAGAAACTGATTTTTTTGATACGAATAATCCAATAGAAATAGAGTTTACCATATCTTTATCTGAAACTGAAAAAGGTTTATTTGATGATTTATTTGATCCAATTAATAGCGATAGAATAAACATAGTTGCTTCACAAGATACGATTGATGACAATATTGTTTTTAAACATCAGGAAACAAATACCGTAATACCAAATAATTTAATAAAATGTGTAAATTATATTAATTACGATTCTCTAAGAACACCTAATAGTGAGTTGAATTTCGATAAGAATAAGGGGGTTGGTAAATTTTTAGGGCACTTAATATCTAAATACCTTGAAATTGAACAAATAGAAGATATTGATTTTATAGACTCACACAAGCTGAAAGAGTTATTAGAATATATAAATGGAAATTTAAAGAAGATAAAAGCTTTTGGCGATTTTTCTATTAATGCTGGTTTGGATAGTGACTCAAAATATGTACTTGCGAAAGTTATCACTCTATCTGACTCTAATAATTTTTCTTTACAAAATGTAGGTTGTGGTATTCAGTTTCTTTCTCTTATTACTCTCACAATCCTTGAAAGAATTTTAAACATGAATAAAACCAGATTAGCTAAAGCTATGATGCAAGATAAAGATGGGAACAAGTGTATGCCTATTATATTAGGATTAGATGAGCCCGAAATTCACCTGCATCCATATATGCAAAGATCATTAGTAAAGTATCTCATAAAAATTATAGAGAATAAAGACAAGAATTTTAGTGAATTAATAAAAGACATTTTTAACATAGATCAATTGATGGGACAAGTTATAATCTCTACCCATTCCCCTAATATTATATTGAATGATTATAAACAAATTGTCAGGTTTTATAAAGATTGTATGGATGGATTGGTTGTTAAAAGTGGAATTGAAATTAACTTGTCGGATAGAATTGAAAAACATTTACTTGCTCAATTTCCTTATATCAAAGAAGCTTTTTTTGCTAAATGTGCTGTTGTAGTAGAAGGCGAGTCTGAATTAAGTTGTATACCAATATTTGGGGAGAAGATGGAAATTGATTTTGATGAACATGGAATAAGCATAATTAAAGCATCAGCGGCTGGTTCAATAATACCTATTATGGAACTGTTAAAATCCTTTGGTGTGCAGAGTGTTGGTATTATCGATAAGGATGAGTATAAAAGGACTTATACAGATCTCTATCACACAGAAAATAAAA
>DUUN01000709.1 GCA_012841535.1 Gallicola sp.
AGGATGTAACAAAAAATGAAAGTAAACACAATGAGAGAGTTTCATAATTTTTTAAATGAGTTAGGTTTAGAGCGTGGTTATACAAGAGAATTTTTACACAATATTTTTTCATACAATTATTATAAAGATAAAAAAATTTTTATATTAGATTTGGAAAAAAGGAAAGTTGTCCAAACATCACAAACTTTTAGTTTAGACAGTGAATGGATTAGTCATATTGAAGAAACAGTATTTTATGAATTATATTTAGAATTTTATTTTGATAACAATGAAGATACAACTGTTCTAACTTTTAAAACATTAGAAGATCTACAAAAAGTAGAACAGTTTATAAAAGATAATTTTAAGTTTTTAAAGAAAGGTGGAAAAAAATATGATAATTAAAGATGAGGATATAAAGTTACATCGTGAAAAGAATCAGGAAAAATTATATTATGCATGGGATGATACTATGAAGCAAACAAAATTATATTACGTATGGGATGATACTATGAAGCAGATGACATTAAAAAAGAATGATACTATAATTGACATTTTTTATAAGTGTTTAGCATCATACTTTAGTTATAAAGAAATAGCGGGATTATTAAATGTAGCCGTTCAGTCGGTATACAACTATAATCAGCTCAAGGAGAAAGGAAAACAATATAATAATAATGTTAGGAAACAACTAGCGATATTATTTATTGAATTACTAGAACGCAGAGAGAAATAAAGAGGGAGTGATTACAGTGGCAAAGAAAGAAGACTTTAAATTCGAAATTGACAACACGATATACTATGGTGATATATTTAGCGACAAGAAGAAAAAAGTAAAATGTGCTTGGTGCGGGAAAATACACTTTTATAGATTAGGTGAAATGATCTATAAGCACAACAGATACAAATTTTGCAGTTATAATTGTCGGAGCAAATGGAGAAAAGAACACCCCAATGAAAAACCCGATAACCCTTACATATTAGCAACTTCGAAATACGAAGGATTATTATGAAACTTGGAAAATATGAAATAAACAAAATATATAACGAAGATAGTTATAAAGCAATAAAAAATATACCCGATAAAAGTATTGACTGTATTTATACTGATGTTCCATACCTTTATCAAAAAGGGGGAGCAAGCTCGACTTTACTAGGGCAAAGAATGGTGAAAATGCGAGAAACCTTATCAGACATTAGTGATGGATTCGATTATATTATAATGGATGATTTTATTCGGGTAATGAAAAAAATAAATATCTTTATTTGGTGTAGTAAGGCACAGATTTTAGATATTATGAATTACTTTTCGAAGTTTAATGTTAACTATGAAATATTGGTATGGTGTAAAGAAAACCCTGTTCCGAAAAATAACTCTTGGTTAAGTGATATTGAATACTGCCTATTCTTTAGAGAAAAATGCTTTCCACTAAACGAAGGATATTATTTAAAATCTAAGTATTATGTTTCTCCATTAAACAAATCGGACAAAGACTTGTTTAATCACCCAACTATAAAACCGTTGGAGTTAGTCAAAAGGCATTTACTTCACGCAACTAAACCAAACGACATAGTAGCCGACTTCTTTTTGGGGAGTGGTACAACTTGCGTTGGAGCTATGGAAACGGGAAGAAATTATATAGGCTTTGAAATTGATAAAAGTTATTTTCAAATAGCACAAGACAGATTAAATGGACTTACACAGCAAGACCGAAAGATAAAAGACAATGGTCAAATTGATATATTTGATTTTATTAAATAAAGGTATCAAAATTAAGATATTTTTGTCATATTACTTGACAAAAGACATTTTAATTGATATAATATAATTATAAAAAACAAAGGAGGTCATTAAAAATGGCAAACAAAATTATTGTAACTGAAAGTGGAGTCGTGTGCGTTCGTATAGACAATGCATACACTTTAAATGCACAACACTTTTTAACTCCATTCGTAAAGGATGGGAAAAATCGTTACTTCGGTTCTTTTAAGTTTGAAAATCCCGAAGAAGCAAAAGCAACTTTAAAAGAAGCTGTTAGAAAACTCGGGGCTTATGTCGAAGATACTGTTTTCGATGGAGCTTATCCAAATTGGCGTGAAGACAATTATGGTACGAGTTTGAATGTAAGTGGGCGTGTTAAATTCTACGCCGAAGTTGGAAGTTCGGAGCTTATTCCCGACGAAGATGTTGAAGATTATATCTATTCGATCGAGATTCATTTAACGAAAACAAAAGATAACGGAATCTTTCTACGAGTCGCTCGTGCAATCGCAATGAAGGCTGGAAGAATTAAATTCAACGATGATTTATTTGATGATGATGTTAATGAAGAAGACTTACCGTTTTAATTAATTTTTCATAAATTTCCTCTTTATACCTGGGGAACTAAAACAATATTGCTACGGGGTTTTACAGATAGCTGTATGGGGTTGGGCTATCAAAATATAAAAGAAAGGAAAATTATTATGGAAGATATTGTTGAACTTTATATTCAAGCAAGACGGGAAAAAGAAGAAATTGAGGCGAGAATATCTGCACTTGAAACTTTAATTCTTGCCGAAAGACCAGACGATGATAGAATTAAAATTTATGCTGGAAGAAAATCTTATGAAATCAAAGATGAGACTTATCAAAATTTAGAAGCAGTTGGAATTAAAACAACTGTTGTTGAAACGAGAAGATTAAAATTGAAAGAATTCCCAGAAGAAATTCAAAAAAGTATTTTAAGCAATCCTGACAACTACATTGAAACAACTTCAAAAGAATCAATCAGGATTAGAAAGGAGAAATAATGGAAGATTGGAAAGAATTATGGAATAAGAACTATAGAGGCGAAGGCGACTGTGCCGAGCTTGAGAAATTTCTTAAAAGTTTAAATTATGGTTCACGAACAGGCGTTACCTATTTACCGTGGGCAGTTGTTGAACGCATCTTCAAACTTCAAGATGGTCATTATGAAATCTTAAAAGCAAAAGACGATACGATCGTTGAAGTTGACAGAACATTAATTCGTGAGGAATTTGACACTGCTTCGGGGGCTTATATTCCGAAATATATGAATTCTTATTTTATTAATGTTGCAGTTTCGTGGAAGGGACAAAAATATACAGAAAAGTATCCATTGCAAGACAGTAACGGTCGACCGTTGACTATATGGACTCAAAACGATTTAAATAAGGCAATCCAACGAGCCAAGGTTAAAGCGATTGCTAATGTAAGTGGTATTGGCTATAAACTATACGAAGATGGCGATTTACAATTTGAAAAAGACACGCCAACACCAACTG
>DUUN01000821.1 GCA_012841535.1 Gallicola sp.
AGTATCTAACCCAAAAGTAGGAAAGTCTATGTTGGCACTGCAACTTTCCTGCTCCGTTATTAACGGAACACCATTTTTAGGACACAAAGTAAATCCCTCACCTGTCTTATATGTTACCACAGAATCTGATGAAGGTCAATTGAAGGAACGATTAGAGTTCCTAGAACTTTCGGCAAAAAAAGATTCTTTATTTATAATAGATAGACAAAATAAATCAAATATATCATTACGAGATTTAGAATATGATATAAAAACTTTTGCTGAAGATTATAATGGTAAACTTATAATTTTAGATATGTTAAAGGATATTGATTTTGGAGTCCAATACGATATTAATAATTATCAAGATATTGCTCAACAAGTGTTTCCAAAATTAAGAACTTATTGTGATAAATATAATGTAACTTTTTTAGTTACACATCATTTAAATAAAACTGGTAAAACTTTAGGAAGTATTGCACTTGATGCAACTGTTGATGGAAGAATAACTTTAATTGAAAATAAAGCTAATAAAAAATATGTTAAATTACAAACAATTAATAGAGATTTTCCAGAACTAGATATTCAATTAAAGAAATTAGACAATCTTATATTTAAAAAAATTAATTCTATCGAAGAAGATGAACTTTCATATGAAATGACATCGTTTATTAAATATGTTGCTAGTCAAAAAGATATTGATTTCACTTGTACCGATATTGTATTAAAAGCAAATATTCCGATGTCACCAAAGCGATTCGGTAGATTATTAAATAATAATATCGAATTGCTTGAAAGCGAAGGTGTTCATATTACTAAATGTAGAACTGCTGATAGTAGATCCTATCATGCTACATTTATAGAACCTTCGCAAAATGAAGATGATTAATGTGGCACGTTTTGTTGCGTAGCAATGAAAGTGGCGATAATGATTCATCTTCAGATTATTTATCTTTAGTATAAATAATCACTTGTTTATTAGCTTAGACTTAAGTTTTATCTTAAGTCTTTGCGATTAAACAAGATGGGATTTTAAGGGATTCCCTTAACTCACATCGGGCTATGCCCTAGTGAGATAGGTCATAAAATGACCATTCTCACGATGATACCTAACTCATTAACGTCATAATGTCACAAAATTTATGAAAGGATTATAAATATGTTTGATGGATATCAAGTATTAACTATTAAAAATAAGATAAAATCATCAGACATCGGAGGACTTAGTAAAGAACTTACTGAAAGAATTGGTACAGGTAATTATGATAAAGAAAGAACTAAATATAATATAGAATTTGTTCCATTATATAGTTCAGATTTAGCTAGTTCTACATATAAAACTTTATATAAGAATAATATAGAATTTAACAAGAATAATAAAAAGATAAATTTATTAAATGGATGTGTAATAACAAGTGGTCAAGAATTCTTTAAATCACTAGGAATGAAATTTGAAGATACTGGTGAATTTCATACTGAAGGAAAGCATAAAGGAGAACCAATTCAAAAAGCATTAATAAAATCAAAAGAAGATATTCCAGAAAGAGTTTTAGAATATTTTAATTATTCAAATGAATTTATGTGTAATTTAGTTGGTAAAGAGAATGTTATCTACTCTGCTATTCATTTTGATGAAAATACTCCTCATATGCATTTCTACTTTACTCCAGTAGTTCATGAAGTTAAAAGAAAAGTTTTTGAAACTGATAAAGATGGTCATCAAATATTAAAACCATATATAACAAAAGATGGTATAGAAAAAATGATTCCTATTCAAAAGAAAGATAAAAACGGTAAAAATGTATATGAAATTGAATATGGTAATTTTCTTAATTCTGATCAATTTTGGAAAGAAAAAGGGTTTAAAACATCTTATGCAAAAATTCAGGATGACTATAACAAATTTATTAACGAAAAAGGTTTTAATCTTGATAGAGGCGAAGTTGGTGCTAATAAACATCATTTAACCAAAGCAGAAAAGCAATTAAAAGATTTACAAGAGCAAAATAAATTATTAGAAATCGAATTAAGCAAAAATAAAGCTTTAAACAACACTGAATTAAAGTATATGGATAAAATATCTGATGTAGATACAAATCCTCTTCTAAATCCAGAAAAAGGTAAAATACTAGGTCATAAAGAAACCGATATTACTAACCTTTCCAACTATTCTAAACAAATAACTAAAGATAATTTAAATAAAGATAAAATAATTGAACAGAATGAAATAAAAATAGAATCTAAACAAAAAGAAATTAATAGATTAAATACTGAAATAAAAAAACTTAAATCAGGTAAAACTATAAAAGAAAAAGATAAAGTAATTGAGAATCAAAAACTAATTATAAAAGAAAAAGATGAAACTATTAATTTTCAAAATACAATAATTAGTTCCTTAAGAAATGAATTAACTGAATTAAAAGAAAATATTGATACTATAATAAACAGTGTTAAAACTGTAGCTATAGATTTGTATAAAGCATTAAAAAGAACTTTAGGTTTTGATGTAGATAAAAATCAAGAATATGATTCATACTCATTTAAAAGTTTAAGTAAAAAAATAAATAAAAAATATGAAAAAGATAAATCCGATGATTATGAACTTTAAGTAGAATTTAAGCAAGATTTAAGCAAGATATATTGTATATTTTCCAATAAAATGGTATAATATAAATAGCAAAATGAGGTGATTTTAATGGATAAATATATTCCACCATTTGAGATATCAAATGAAATGTTAAAAAAAGTTTCTGATATTATGGAAAAAATTGGTAAATTAGATTCTTTTACTAATTTAGATAAAACCCCATATTTAAGAAAACAAACTAAAATCAATTCAGTTCACTCTTCTGTTGCTATTGAAAATAATCCACTTAGTTTAGAACAAGTAAAAGATGTTATCAATGGTAAATTAGTTATTGGTGAACAAAAAGATATTCAAGAAGTTAAAAATGCTTATAAAGCATATGAAATGTTAAAAGATATTAACCCATACTCTATTGATGATTTAAAAAAAGTTCATGGAGTTATGACTTTCTTAGTTGAAGAAGTATCTGGAGAATTTAGAACTACTTCAGAAGGTGTATTTGATGATAATGGAAATTGTATATTTGTATGTCCACCAGGAGATAGAGTTAATTCATTAATGAATGATTTATTTGAATGGTTGAATGAAAATAAGGATACAATTCATCCTTTAATTTTATCAAGTATATTCCATTATGAATTTGTATTTATTCATCCATTTACAAATGGTAATGGTAGAACAGTTAGATTATGGCAAAATTCAATTCTTTATAAATGGAAAGATATATTTGAATATTTACCAATTGAATCTAAAATTCATAAATATCAAGATGAATACTATGATTCAATAGCTAAGTGTCATAAAAGTGCTAACTCAAATGTATTTATTGAATTTATGTTAAAAATGATAGATGAAACTTTAGATGAAGCAATATCTACTTCTCACCTACCAATTACAAATGAAACAATTAATATAAATAAATTATTAGATGTTATGGAATCTGGTAAACCAATGACAGCAACTGAAATAATGGAAAAATTAGGAATTAAATCTAAAGAAACTTTAAGAGGACAATATCTTGATCCTGCTATTAAACAAGGTTTAGTTAGTTTAACTATTCCAGATAAACCAACAAGTAAAAATCAAATGTATTATAAAAAATAATTTAAGTAAGTATTAAGCAAGAATTAAGCAAGATAACTATTAACGAAATAGTTATCTTTTTTCTTGATAAAAATGATAAAACAATCTAATGATTATTAAAAATTATAAATAAATGGTAAAATATAGATGTATGTCGATATTTTACGGATTAATAAAGGAGGTAATAAATTAATGTCCGTAAGACAACTTAAAGAAAGTAAAATAACAAAAGATGGAAGATCTTGGGTATTTATACAATATAGTAAAGGTTTAGATGGTAAAAGACATCAATATCAATCACAAGCATATATGACTGAAGAAGAAGCTATACAAGCTGAAAAAATATATTTAAACAAATATAAAGATGTTGAAGTTAATCCTCATATGACATTTAAAGAAGCCTATACTATTTATTATGATTATCAAAAAGATAAAATAAAAGACTCTACTCTAAAAACTTATAGAGATAGAATCAAATATATGGGTTTACTTGATAATGTAGAATTAGTAAATTTAAATTGGGATTTATATCAAAAATGGAGAGCACAAATGAATAAAACTAATCTTTGTGATAGATATAAAACTGATATTCAAAAATTTATTAAGCAAGTCATAAACTTTGCTGAAAAACAATGGGATTTTAATTTAAGAAAATTTTATAATAAATTAGAACCATTTAAAACTCCAGGAGCATTAAAGAAAGAAATGGATTTCTATGAACCTGAAGAATTTTTTAAATTTATTTCAGTAGTTGATGATTTAAGATATAAATGTTTCTTTGAATTATTATATTACTGTGGATTACGACGTTCTGAAGCTAGAGGATTACAATGGAAACATATAGATTTCAATAATAAAACTTTAACTGTTTCTCAGCAAGTATTAAATCCATCTAATTCAAATGCTAGTACTGAATGGTATATATCCAGTACTAAAACAGAAGCATCAAATAGAACAATTCCAATTTCAACTACTCTATTAAATGATTTAGCCGAGTTAAAGAAAACTAATGAACGATTATCAAAATTTAAACAAACTTGGTTTGTACTTGGTGATGATGTTCCTATGGCTACTGGCAGAATGTATTTCTATAGAGATAAATATGCTGAAAAAGCTGGAATAAGAAGAATTAGATTACACGACTTTAGACATTCATGTGCATCAGCATTGATATCAGGTGCAGCTCCAATAACTGCTGTATCTA
>DUUN01000333.1 GCA_012841535.1 Gallicola sp.
AATCCTGTATTGACGGCGAAATATTCGGCCGCCTCACTTTCATTTTTTGTATCTTGTGCTTTGCCTGCCAGGTGAACAATGGCATCCGTTTCCGGAATTTCAGTCAGTTGTTCCCAATTGTATATTCCAATCACCCCATCTTTCGGGTTTTGGTTTATATCCAAGCCATAAAGAATATGATGTTCTTTCCACTTTTCCGTGAAATTGGAACCTACAAATCCGTTAATGCCGGTGATAAGGATGTTCATGTCAATTTTGTTCAAAAATTTTTATTAAACGATCTATTATATTTTTTTTTTCAAATTCTTTATGGTAATATAATTTTCCTTTCGTACCCATCTTTACTAATATTTCATGGGGTGTATTATATGCTTTAATGATATTTTCTGCTAGACCAACGTAATTTCCTGCATTTGTGGTAAAGCCACATTCTGAATCATCAATGATTTTTTTTCCAATTCCATTAATCATTGCAATGACTGGTTTTCCAAAGGCCATATATGATTGAAGTTTTGAAGGAATAGTTTTTGAAAAAATTTCTTCATTTTTTAATGAAAGTAACATTACATCAGCTTTCTGGAAAAAATAAGGCATTCTTTCTACTGGATGTTTACCTAAAAGTATAATTGAATTGTCCAGTTGTCGTTTTTTAATTTCATTTTCAAGCCATGTTTTTTTTCTACCGTCACCAACTATTACCCATTTTATGTTTATATATTTTTTTGTTAGTTCAGCTGCATTAATAATAGATTCAAAATCTTGTGATTCTCCAATATTCCCTGCAAACATAACGATAAAATCATTAGGAATTTCAATTTGATCATCATTGTTGTTTACTATGTTAAGTGTAAACAAATCTTCAGCCCAATTAGGTAAATAAATAATATTTTCTTTTTTTATTCCTTTTTCTAGTATTGCTGGAATAAAAGCTTTTGATTGTACAAGTACTTTATTAGATTTTTTATAAATATCTTTCACTATCTTATTCAGAATTTTAAGTAAAACATTTGATTTTATTTTTCCTGCGGCAACAACGCTTTCAGGCCAAAGATCTTGAACCCATAAATAAGCTTTGCTTTTATAAATCCTTTTGTGTAAAAGGGCAGGATAAGCTTGTGTAATTGGAGAGGTTGCAAATGTTAGCGAAACATCATACTTTTTTCTATGAAATAATATATATATGCAAGAAAAAAAAACAAATGAAACATAATTTAGGACTAAACATAATCCCTTTCCATTAAATCTTGGAAATAATGGGACCCTCAATACTGAGATTCCCTTATAATTGTCTTTATTGTGTGTAAAAAAACTGTAGCCTTTATAAAAACGTCCTTGAGGATAGTTGGGTTTACCTGTTAATACGGTTACTTCGTGTCCTCTTTTTTGTAATTCTTCTGCAAGGTCATTTATTCTAAAAGTTTCTGGCCAAAAATATTGACTTGAAATTAGAATTTTCATTGTCAAATATATTGTTTATAAATATTTTCGTGATTAATCATCCATTTTTGAAGTTCTAAAAGCATTTTTCTATAAGAAGGAACTTCAAAATCAAATTTATCTGTTTTTTTTAGTGATTTATTTACCATATGTTTATTATCTGCTACAATAGAAATATCGTTTTTTCCCCAAATTTCTTTAATTAAACTGAGAAGTGTAAATTTATCTATTGATTCCCCATTAGTTAAATGTATTAATCCTGAAAGATTATTTTCTATAACTTTATCTATTGCTTTAGCCAATTCTAAAGTAGTAACGCCACTCCAAATTGCTGATCTAAAACCTTTTACTTCTCCTTTTTGCATCATAAACCAATGAAAGAGTCCTTCTCCGTCAACTTTTAATTCTGGTCCAATGATAGATGTTCTGATAGTGGCATCTTTAT
>DUUN01000868.1 GCA_012841535.1 Gallicola sp.
AAACATCCAGATAGAGATAATATTGCTTATTATGCCGAATCAATTAAAAACATAGTATATCCAGAGCTAATTGGATATGATTCATTTGGCATATTTAACGCAAAATGCCCTGAAGAATCTAAAATTGCTTATGATATAATTCAGGTTTTGAGGAACGAATTAATTAAAGTTCGTGATCCAGATCATAAAACTGGTTGGTGTATGGATTGGCATATTCCTATACCTGCAAGTAAAGAAAAACTAATAAATATTAAAATAAATAAAGGAGAATAATATGAAAACTTTAGAGAAAATCGGAGTAGTAAGTTTAGTAGGTGGAGTTCTAACACTCTTAATTTTTTCACCAGTTCTTACATTTGGATTTGCTTATTTAGGTGGACTAATTTTAAAATGGATTATTGGAGATGCGGTTTGTAATGGACTTAATATTGTTTTCAATACAACTAGATTTAATCCAAATCTAATACCTATTGTATGTGCTACATTAGCTACAATAGGACAATATTTCAAATCAACTCAAATAAATAATAAATAATAAAATAAAAGGAGAAAAGATTATATGATAAAAAAAGAAACAGAAATCAAAAACAAAATTTCAGCAAAAGGAATTCTTAAAGCAATTGATGATGCAGGGCTACATATTGAAGATGGTAAAACAGGCGAAGTTGATACATTAAATCTTGATGCATTTAAACCATTTTTAGACAAAGAAATTAGCTTCAGTATTGCGGAATCCAGCAAAGTTGAGCAAGATATTGACGAATAGACAAATCGGATATTTTATTCAAAATGGTGAAAGGAGAAAAATGGATAGGTTAAAATTATTTGAAAAAGAATTATGTTACTGAAACTTAGCCGAAAGCCCATGACTTTAGTCAATGGGATGAAGGCTTTAAAGCGTCTTGAAACGGGCGTAATGCTATCGTTAATTTATTCATAGGAATAATTGATAGTGAAAGTCTAATGGAAGTCAACAAGTGGCATTATACTTTCGGGTTAATGCAGAAGTTGGAAAGTACATTAGAACCTGCCGACTTTAGTCGTGCAGAGTTTCAGAAGGGAGTAAAATACAAATATAATTTGAAAGGTGATTTTATGGATTTATTAGATCAATTGAAAGAATGGGTTTTTGATGGTGATAGAAGTGCTACTATTAGAATAAACTCATTCAAAAAAGAATTTAGAATTTGGGTTTATGATTATAAATTGCAAACAGGGCAATTTATTGATGGCATTTCAGATATTAATCTGGAAAAAATTAAAGAAGAAGAAGATCGTAAGCAATTTGAAGAATTAAAAAATAAATTTAAAGGAGAATAGTATAGTATGGAATTAGAGTTGCATGAAAACGTACAAAAGAATGAATACTTACAAACAAGTGCTAGTATATCCAAAATATCCAAAGCGTTAAGTCAAGTTCAAGGAGAAATTGAAAATCCTGCTAATAGTGCTGTAAATCCATTTTATAAAAGCAAATATGCCCCTTTGCCAGATGTATTAAATATAGCAAGACCAATATTGGCTAAATACGGATTAGCAGTAATTCAAAACCCTTATAGCGAAGATGGGAAATTATTTATTACAACTAGAGTTGTGCATGAGAGTGGCGAATGGATAGAAACAAAACCATTGCAGATGAAATTAGAAAAAGATACTCCGCAAGGTGTTGGAAGTGCAATTACATATGGTAGGAGATATGCTTTATCTGCTGTGTTAGGATTAGCAAGCGAAGAAGATGATGATGGAAATATTAATGAGCCAGATAAGCATGGCAAGGGTAAGAAAGAAGATAAATCTAAGAAAAATGCAGAATTAGAAAAGGCAATTGCCGACATTGGCAAGTTAGCTACAAGACTTGCCGATAATGGCATAGATAAAAAAGTTATAGGAGAAACAATTAAATCTGTATTTATTGATGGTAAAGGAAAACCGTCAGCCAATTATAATGCTATAAAAGATGTTGAAACTGCAAATAAAGTGCTAGAAGCGTTAAATAAAATAGGGGGATAAAGTATGTTTTTAATTGATAAGGGATATGCTACAGTATGGACTGTAGAAGATAAGGGTAATTTTGTAAAGGGTAGAATTAGCACAAGCGAAAAAGATAGAAGAGAGGAAGGTAAGTACATTAATTCAAATTGGTTTGCAACATTTGTAGGGCAGGCAAAAGAAAAGGCTGAACATCTTCAGGAAAGGGATAGGATTGTTATTAAAAGTGCAAAAATAACCAATACTACAAGTGGCGAAGGAGAAAATAAAAAATCATTTGTGAATGTTGTCATTTTTGATTTTGATATGAACGATCAACAAGGATATAGTAAACCACAAAATAATTCTGCACCAAATTATAATGTAGATGAGGATGACTCAGAATTACCTTTTTGATGTGCATAATTTAAGCATAGGGGAGAATTTTCTCCCCTTATTTTATAAGAAAGGAATTTAATAATGATTAGTGATTTTGTATTAGATGATTTTGTGTGGTCGTTTTCACGTATTGAAAAGTTCTTTCAATGTGCAAAAAATTTTGAATTACAATACATAAAAGAACTCAAAGGATTAAAGGGAGCTTACGCAGAATTTGGAAATTTGTGTCATGATTGCTTAGAAAAATATGCTAAAGGTAAATTGGCAGAGTATGAATTATCTAATTTTTATACAAATAACTTTGATAAATACATTACAGTAAAATTTCCATACAATAAATATGTAGATTTGAGAGAAAAATATTATGAAGAAGGGTTGGATTATTTCAATACGTTTAGTGGGTTTGGAGACAGGAAAATATTAAGTGTGGAAAAAAAATATAATTTTAAAGTAGATAAATATAATTTTACTGGCAAAATTGATTTAGAATGTCCAGATGAAATAATTGATCATAAAACAAAGAAAGAACAACATTTAAAAAGACTAACAAAAAAACACAATAAAGATGATTATATTGTAATGCCAGATGGCAGGTACATACATTATGAAAATTT
>DUUN01000842.1 GCA_012841535.1 Gallicola sp.
ATCACTGTCTCGGGGCGGATTGAAAATACCTCGGCGCTCGCGGGCAAGGAAGTTATCCAGGTGTATCTTACGCCTTTGAAAACAAGCGTCTTGCTTCCGGAAAAATCCCTGATCGGTTTTGAAAAAGTCTTGGTTCCCCCGAAAGCGACGGTAAATTATAAAATCAATTGTCCGATTGAGCGAAAATATTTGGGTGATGAAATTGAACTTTTGGTTGGAACCTCGTCAGAAGAAGGCGAAATTTACCGTTTGAAACTTGATGAGTAGCATAATTAATAAATGGCTATGGCTGTATTTGTACGGCTGAAGCCTTTTTTTATATATATTTTGAAAATTGTGGGCAATTTATGTTGAAAAATGGCAAAATATGTAGTAAAATCTAGTTAATATTACATATTATAGGAAATTTTTCAAAATTTTTGGAGGCATTACATGAAACTATCTGATAAAATTATTGAATATTTAAGAAATTCAGAAATAAAATTGTTATCTCAAATACCGATATCAAATCTTGAATATAGAGAATTAGTGAGATATACAAGAAATATGCTTTTTGCATTAAGTCTCCAGACAAAACCTGAACCCAATGTAATGCTTTCAATGACTTTAGTACAAATTGCAATTAAAAATTATATCGATGGGAACTACTGGCATTTTTTTTTAGGAGAAATAGGCTTTGATGTAAGCGCTGCCAAAAGAAATTACTTGGGCAAAATTTTCCTAACAACCTTGCGTAGTTTTAATTTATTTGAAATAGAACGAGAAAATAATTCAAAACAAGCATATGTTGAAAATATCAAAGCACACGCATTTGTGCCAAACCACTATCTAGATGGCTATTTTGACTTTCTATTTTCATTTTATGACAGAAACTTATTTAGAAGGATTTCCGATGACATAGAAGAAAATGTATATGATATGATAGATTTCATGAATGATTCTTTGTCTTCAAGTAGTGATAGTGTTGAGATAGAAGATTATGGGAATAAACCTGCAAAGTCTTATCGTCTTTTGAAAGCTACAAAAAGTGTTATTGCACAATGTTCAACTACAATTGTTTGCAACCTAATAATTGACCACTTGAAAATGATAGATATATACTATTACGATGGAAAAGTACCTGAAAACAAAAAGGATAGGTATGCATCTCGGTTTAAATTATGGTCTGAAAAAAAAGATGCTGAAATCAATTTAGATACAAGAATCAATAGAAGACGAAAAACTATTGGGGTATTTTTTCATAAGCCACATTTCGAGATTGATCGGGAGCAGGGGAGAGGAGTTTTGGTAATACCAAGTCAAAAATTTAGAGATGAGGAGTTTGATGGTAATGCTTTTGTTTTTATTGAATGTGGAGACACAACAATTGAAAAAAAACTAGATATGTATAAAGCATATGGTGTTATTGTATCTGAAGAATTAAAAATTCCAATTAAGACAATTTTCACTTCCTATAAAATTGAAATCCGATTAAAAACAACTCGCACATTTTTAATTCATCAAAAAGAGTATCATTTATTTGATGAAGATTTTCAAGAAATTCAACAACTAAAAAAAGGTCAATGTTATATTTTAGTTGAGAAAGGCACCTCTGTTAATAGCGAATTAAATCCGATTTATGTTAATACTGATTCAGATTTATGGGATGAATATTCTTATTGCAATATTGAAGAGGATTCAGTAATCTACATAAATAATCGCCCGATTTCGCTTGTTGGTGAGTATCCGGAAAAACCTTTGTTTGAATATGTTTCAAAAGAATATATTCTGTTCGACGGAGAACAACAAGTCCAAACAGCATATCGCCACCCTATTATTTCATTCAAGATTGCAAGGATGGCATTATCAGGCACAGTAATATATTGCAATAATTTTCGCTATCCAGCAAATTTAAAAGGAATCAGCACTATTTATGATTTTGATTATGATTCAGAAAACATCGGAATATCTATAAAACTTGGCAACATTTTAAAAAATAGAGATGGATTATACAAAATCTGGATTGATGAGCCTGGAAAACAAAGAAAATTGATTTGCCAATATGTTTTGATTACATCTCTCAGGTTTCGTTTAGAAAGGCAAAGATTTATTTTTTGTGATAAGGCTTTGATATATAAATCTGGAGATTATGATATTACACCTCAAAATAGCGAAAAAATCAATAAATCTGTATATTCTCTTGATCTCACCACTGGTAATGAGAAAGCGAAATTTAAGTTATCTTTGGGTGAATTAGATTATACATTAATAGTTCCAATTAAAGTATTTAAATATGGTTTTTCTAGAAGGTGGAATTACATAAGAAAAACATACTTATGGCATAGAAATCTGGAAAATGATCTTTATATTTATATGCCTGGAGCAACAAAAGCATTTTTGTATCTTGGTAAAAATGATACCGATAGAATAGAGGGAGAAGCGCTAGGTGACGGAGAGTTTCGGTTTGATATATTAAGTTATGTTTGTAAAATGAGAGAAAGCAAAAAAGCGTATGAATATATTAATCTTCAGTATTATGACAACAAGTGGAGACGACTATCACTTTTTAGAGTATTGAAAAGATTGTGGATTAATAAATTAAATATGACATTCTCAAACAATAAAGTAAAAATTACAACGGATTATGAGGGGGATGCAAAATTAAAGGTTAGGATTTTTGATTATGAAACCAAAGATGTAATCACTGAGAGATGCCTTGTAAATGGATGCACAGATTTTCCAGAATTAACTCCAAATCAATTGTACAAATTAGAGAAATTTGAAGCTTCTTCTGATTTATTTGGCTTTGGAGAAACATTGACTTCTTTGGGAATTATATACAAAATAGGCGCTATCAATTATGATGATTTAAGTAATTGTAAAATTTTGATAAAAGATATTATTTGTAATGATTTTTCATTAAACCTTGATTATGTGTATTCTATTTACGATTTATCAAAATATGAAGATAACACTTATATTGGCAAACTAAAGTTTAAACCAAAAAATAAAAACAAATCAATGAGGCTAGAGGATTTATTTGAAAAAGTTCGATTAAATTTATTACAAGAAGATAAAGAATTAAAAATACTTTCGATACACGTTTATGAAGACAATGATTGGGTAGAAATGTGGTATGACGCTGTAACTAAACGATTGTTTTTTGATGATAATACACTTTATTATTCGAAAGATTATAATAGATTTATTCCTTTATATGAGGACACCACAGAATATATAGCAGAATTTTGGAGGATTAAGTAATGATTTTTAGACCTGCAGAAAGTTCAAAACGAATAGTAGATTTTTATCGTAAGTATCTTTTAACTACATTTAAAACAAATAAGGACATTTACAATAAACAATTGGCAGAACAACTATCTGAAGATGGCGTTATTTCTAAAGGCCCATATATTAGCATGAGTGATTCTTTTGCTAAGGACAATTCAATCCGCGAATTGATTGAAAAAGGTCTTCTTAGTAAAGAACTGTTGAAAATTTCAGGATTACACCTTGATAGAAAATTATATAAACATCAAGTTGAGGCAATACTTAAAGCGAATTCAGGACATAATTTAATTATAACGACTGGTACAGGTTCTGGAAAAACAGAGTGTTTTTTACTTCCGATAATAAACAAGTTGATGCTCGAGAAAGAAAATGGTACTTTGGATCCCGGAGTGCGCACATTAATAATTTATCCTATGAATGCATTGGTTAATGATCAAATTAGGCGTTTGCGAGAGATATTTGCCGAATATGAAGATTTAGATATTACATTCGGCAAATATACTGGTGAAACAGAAGAGAAGTATATCAAAGCTAGAAGCCTTTTTCTTGAAGGCGAGGGAGTTGAACCTAAGAAAAATGAATTGATATCTCGAGAGCAGATGCGTAATAATCCCCCTCATATTTTGATAACGAACTATGCGATGTTAGAATACTTATTGCTTCGACCTGATGATAATGTTTTCTTTTCAAAGGATAAATCTTCGAAATGGAATTCCATTGTTTTAGACGAAGCTCACACATATAATGGAGCAAAAGGAATTGAGGTATCTTCATTAATTAAGAGACTAAAGGCGATGTTAGGTCGAGATAATATTCAGTTCTTCTTAACATCAGCAACTTTAGGTGATAAAAATCTAAATTCTAAAATAGTAAATTTTGCTCATATGTTATGTGATGGGCGTTTTGATTATACTTCAATAGTTAGATCTTACACTATTGCACCTGAAAAACCAGAAACAACTGCGAAACTGGATTTTTCAATATACAGAGATTTGGCAGATAGATTTAGGAATAATATAAGTCCTGACAAAATGATTAATTGGCTTGAATCTAAGGGAATAAACATAATAGAAAGTGGAAATGCAGAAAAAACATTAGAAAAAACATTATTCCATATGATTTTACATGATGATTTTTATTATGAAGTTAGGAGTCAATTGTTAAATAAAACAAAGCCTCTTAATCAACTAGCAACAGATTTAGGTCTAACTGTCGACGATATAACAGATTTTATTGTTGTTGTTTCTAATGCACAAATTGATGGTGATAAGATATTTGAAGCAAGATACCATATGTTTATTCGCGGTATAGAAGGCATATATGTTACGCTTAATCCTAGCAACAAGCTTTTTGTAAAAAAGATGGAAACTTATATAGAACATCCTAAAAGCAATGATTGTGGATTTAGAGTTTTTCAGATTACTTTTTGTCATAATTGTAATTCAACATTCATCATTGGTCAAACAGATAACGGGTATCTTGTTCAGAAATCAAAGTATAATGATGAATATACTCCAGAAGTCTATTTAATCAATAGTGATTTATATAATGATGATGAAGAAATAGAGGACGACAAAAAATTTGTTCTTTGTGCAAAATGTGGAGCGATTGCTCGTGCTAACTCTTTGACAGGATTGAATTGTGGACATGATAAATGCAATTATAATATACTAATTAAAGTTAAAGAATGTGGTGACACATTAAATACTTGCCCTAGTTGCCACACATTTAACCCGCAATACAACATAATACGTCCATATTTTTTAGGTAATGAGGCAGCCACAGCTGTTATCGCAACATCATTATTTAATGAGTTGCCTTCAATTAAGATAATAAGAAGAACAATCTCCATGGAAGATTCATTCTTCGGTAGTAATTCGGAAAAAGACATTGAAGAACATAAGATTATGGTTAAGCAATTTTTAACTTTTTCTGATAACAGGCAGGCGGCCGCATTTTTTGCCACATACTTGCAAATAACATATCGTCATAATTTAATAAAAAGATTAATGACAAAAATATGTGAGGATAATTTGACTGAAATGCGTAGGGGAATGAAACTCAGAAGATTTGTTAAACTATTAGAAGAACTTTTTGAAGAACATCAGATATTTGATCCTGACGATAGAAATAAACAGGCATGGTTAGCAATAATCAGAGAGTTAACTAATTTTAAGGCAAAAAACTCACTACAAAATCTGGGGATTCTTTATTTTGATTTCGACATTGAAGTCCCACAAAGTAAACAACTGCCTTTGTCTTCCTCACAAACGACAATTCTTTTCAAATTGATGGCTTTGTACTTTGTAAGAAATGCAGCCATCAAATTCCCTATTTCTCTAACTAAAGCAGAATACCAAACGTTACTACCTGGCGGGTCAATCAAGGGGTTTAATTTGCATTTTGCCCCAAAATCTCATGGAAGCAGTTGGTTGCCTGCTGAAGGAAGAGAAAATGCTCGTACGAAATTTTTATATAAATTATTCCCAGATGTAGACAAGGGATTTATCTTAAGTTTATTGAAATCCATTTGGTCAAAATTATTAGATGATGAAAAAATCGAATATGATAGTAAAAGTGAGAAGTATTTATTGTCTTCTGAAATAATTACTGTAAGGACTGTTGATGAATTATTTCTTTGTGATGAATGCAAAACTATAACACCATATTCCTTAAATAATGTTTGTTCCAATCCTAGATGTAACGGAACGCATAATAAGTTTGACTATCATGATACAATTAAACACGATCATTATCATGATATATATCGTAATCTCAATATAAACGACATGATTGTCAAAGAACATACTGCTCAATTAGGAAGTAAGAAAGCATATGAGTATCAAAACCATTTTAAAGATAAACGGATTAATGTACTAAGTTGCTCAACTACTTTTGAGATGGGGGTGGATGTTGGTACACTTGAAACAGTATTTATGCGTAATATGCCACCTTCTCCGGCCAATTATGCTCAAAGAGCTGGTCGAGCGGGACGTAGTTTAAAATCTGCGGCATATTCCTTAACGTATTGTCCAAACAGTTCTCATGATCTTAACTATTTTAAAGATCCTATAACAATGATAAAAGGAACAATTCAACCACCATTATTTAATATCAATAATGAAAAAATTGCATTGCGTCATGTTTTTGCATCCGCTTTCTCTTATTTCTGGAGAAAATATCCTAATTTCTATAAGAAATCTATTGGAGAATTTATAGAAGCAGGTGGTGTAAAAACTTTTAAGAATTATTTAAAATCTCATCCAGAAGATTTGAAAGGATATTTATGT
This sequence comes from Gallicola sp., assembly GCA_012841535.1. Classification (GTDB taxonomy): domain Bacteria; phylum Bacillota; class Clostridia; order Tissierellales; family Peptoniphilaceae; genus Miniphocaeibacter. The sequence continues at coordinate 6,561 of DUUN01000842.1, forward strand.
AACATTTTAAGTTTGAATTTAATTAGTTTTTTTGAAATTGATGTTTACGGATGGGTTGAAAAGTTATTTTGTGATAGTTCTGAAGAACCTGGTGTTTTTGATATTGCAATAAAAAAATATAAATCTGATATAGAAGTACTTGAGAAAGCCCGAAGAGATTGTACTGAGAGACAAAAACATGTTAATCCAGGCTCAAAAGAAGACAATGATTTAACATGGAAAATAAGGAATATTGGGAATTCTATAAACACTATCAAAAAACAACAATTAATTGAATTCTTGTCGCGCAATAATCTTATTCCTAAGTATGGTTTTCCTGTAGATACAGTTGAATTAATGAGTTTGGGTAAAGGAGGCATGGTAGATTCATTATGTTTGAATCGAGATTTATTTACAGCAATTTCTGAATATGCGCCAGAATCAGAAATTGTTGCAGACGGAAAATTGATCACTAGTCGATATGTACGCGTTCTTGATGGATACGCATGGCCTGAATATAATTATTCCACATGTTCTAATTGTCAAACATTAAACAGGTTTTTGTGGGCTGATGAAAAGCAAAAAAAATGTAGACAATGCGGTGCAGATTTAACAAGATACTATAAATATATAATTCCCAAATTCGGTTTTATTATGGAAAATGATGACCCAAAAGATGTAGGAATGAATAAACCTGAACGCACATATAGAGGATCAATTTCATATATAGGAGATGGTTCTAAAATTGAAATAAATAATTACTCCGTTTGTGGAAAAAAGGTTATCATTGGTACTAGTAAAATGGATGAACTTGCAGTCTTGAATGCTTCTAATTTTTATTTATGTAAATCTTGTGGATTTGGTAAAATTCATGATAATCATTATGATTTAGCAATAGAAAAACCTCACAAAAAGCCAGACGGTTTTAATTGTAGAAACACGAAGCTTTATCCATATTCTCTCGGACATGAATTTAAAACCGATGTTGTGCTATTAAAGTTTGTTTCTGAAAATATCTCCAATTATGAAGTAGCATGGACTGTGCTTTATTCTCTTCTTGAGGGACTTAGCAGGCATCTATGCATAGATCGAAATGAATTATCAGGATGCTTACATTGGTATCGAAATGATGAATTTGGAGGTTTAGGAAATTATGGCTTCGTTCTGTTTGATAATACTCCTGGGGGAGCAGGTTATGTTAGACAGTTGAGAGAAAAAACGACGTTCATTGGTATGCTGCAATCAGGAAAAGATGTTGTAGATGGATGCAAATGTGGTGGAGATATTGCGGACACTGCTTGTTATAGTTGTCTATGTAATTACTATAATCAGAAACAACACGATATTCTTCAGCGTCGATATGCTATTGATTTTTATAACTCTCTTAAAGGTTGTAGAGAAAGGTTTGATAATTAATTTCTTGCATTAATAGTTTTAATATGTGATACTGTCTTGGAATTGCTAAATCAATACACTGTTTTTAAGTTTACCCATCAATATCAAAGCCATTTTTTCTAAAAAGGGTTTTATTTACAGCAAAGCATAATCAATAAATTTGTTACAAAAAAAGTGAGATTGTTATTGTCTTCTCGCTCCCTAGAGCGCCGACTACATACATAGCCGGCGCTTTTTTCAGTCTTAACGTCACACCACAAATATGGTATAATATGTGTAAGAAAAGGAGAAGAATGATGAAAAAGAGGTTTTACGCATTTGTCGCGATATTTTTTATTTACGCCGCCGCGGCGGCGCTCGGGGTTTTTGTGTTTAAGGCCGTCCCGGGCGCGACGCTTTTGCGTTTGTTGGCCGCCGACCTCGCGGCTACCGTTTTTGTCTGGCTATGGGGCGTGATATTAAGGAACTCCTCGGTTTACGACCCGTATTGGAGCGTCGCCCCGCCCGTTATCGTTATCGGCCTGATGTATTATTACCGAGCTTGGGGGTTGGGCAATA
>DUUN01000424.1 GCA_012841535.1 Gallicola sp.
GAATTAATGTTTGATTCACTTTTTAAAATATGTATTCATTAATAAACAACCTAGATATGTATTGTCATCCCAACACTCTCCGTCACTGTGCCATTCACACAACTCGTTGTTACATTTATTTATTATCGCCTCTTCACATATATCTACAATATGATTACATAGTTGTTCTGGTATTCTACTTCTTTCAATAGACCCTTTAATGCCTTGAGTTCCTGTTCTACTTCCTCTAGGATCAGCTACATGACAGGGATCACCATTTTTACACGGCGGTTTAAATTTTGGATTGGGATGATTACACCAAATATCCGTAGGTTTCATTCTAGTTTCTCCATATTGGCAATACGTAACAGTATGCCTAGGTAAATCTTGCATCCAACTCATTTTTCTCATACCACCACGTGGGTTTTCTATAAACCAGTAAGTAGGTTTGAGTTCTTTTATTAGTTTTAAAACATTTTGATTTACTTTATCACAAAATTTAGCGTAATCACTAATTGGTTCTAAGCTGCCCGTCTCTTCATTTTTTATTCTGTGATGACTGATAGCGGCGACAGAATAACTAGAACAATCGGGACTTGCCCAAACCACATCAAAATGTCCATACTTATTTGTTAAATAATCTGCCGTTAAAGTTCCAACATCACAATACTCATCTATATCTTCAAAATCTTTATTCCATTCTACACTTACTACTTCATGCCCTCTTGATTCAAAAGCCTTGCCTATACTTCTAGTTCCTGCGAACAGTTCTAATACTTTAAGTTTTTTAATTTTTATCACTCCTTATTGTTTTATATTATTTCTCCCATTTCATATTAAAATATTCCTGTAAATTATATTGCTTTTTAAACTCATTGTAATATCTATATGTAGCACCATTTATATGTTCTTTCATGGTGCAAAACTCGTGAAATGATTTCTTTTTAAAGAAGTTTGGTTGATTACACCATCTAGCTAGATTAATATATATACCTCTATGTGGACTTTCTTTATATTTATTAAATCTCATTATATAAGGCAAGCAATGATATTTCATAAGAATTCTAATACGTTCAAATGTGTCAATAATATCTTGTTTCCAAAAATCTTCTTCATATTTACCATTGTTATCAAATCCACATAATACATAAAACATAGGGATTTTATTAGTATATTTTCTAATTAATAACAACTTTTTCTCAATTAATTCAGCGTCTTCAATGTTATCAAATGCAAAAGTGTAAGCCCCATCATATCTACTACCGAATAATATTTTACACTTCTCATCTGTTAGCAACCTTTCATCCATTCCTTGCTTAAACTTAAATGGTTTGCCTGTAGATTGTAATTGTTCTAATAGTGATTTCCATTCTCTACACCCAAAGAAATTATCATCTAATAAACATATCTTTTTTCTTGTCGGATCATAAAATTCTTCCAATGAACTATGTTTAAATACTTTGTCATACTTTTTATTTACACAAAATCCACATTTACGAAAACATCCTCTAGTTATGAAACCGATTGAATAATCAAGATATTCTTTAAACTCGTTTCTTTTTCTACCACTTTCTATCTGTTTATACACCCATTCGTCATACAAATGATAATCCGGCATATGATGTTCTATTTCATAAGGCAAATCTGGTGCTTTATCAAAGAAAAAACCTGTTCCACCATATTCAACATTGGGTAACTCTAATATCTTTTCATCTATTGGTGTATCTGTAAAAACTTTTGATATAAATACTTTGTCGTATTGGTCTAGATTTTCATAATCTAGTTTAAGTTCCACATCATCACCTAATTCTTTATAATATCCTGAAAGCTTCATAATGACTAAATTAGGAAACCTATGGCTCTTTCTTCCTATTAGATCTGCATCAATTACTGCTATTTTTATTTGTATCACCCCTTTGTTTTATATTTTTATCATTGACTTTGAATCAAATTTACATTTTATTCAAATATTAATAATCTTGTCGTAAACCAAAGTGTGTTTATCATCTATTTGCCTATTGTCATGATAATGTCCAAAGTACCAATGTTTAAATTTTAAGACTTTATCTATC
>DUUN01000079.1 GCA_012841535.1 Gallicola sp.
ACTTTACCTGTTCTCATATACTAACGATTGTTTCATAATAAAAATAAATGAAGATATCGGAATTATTGATATCTTATTAATAAGCTGATCAAAGTAATGTTATAATAGAAAAACTAAGTATTACAGAGAAAATGGAAGTAAGTTGTATATTAAAAGCTTTTCAGGTCAATTTTTATTGACATATTCAAAAATATGTGCTATTTTCTTTCCGGAAACGTTTGCATATAAAAATAAAATGTAAATAAAGGATAATACTATATGAATCGTAGAGCTACGCTAAGCGATATTGCAAAAATAGCTAAAGTCAATATATCAACAGTTTCTCGTGCCCTTAATAATAGTAGTGATATTAGCTTACAAACAAAAATGAAAATAAAGGATATTGCAAAGCAAATTGGTTATGTACCTGATTTTACGGCAAAAGCGCTTGCGGGCAAAGGGACAAAATCTATTGGTGTAATCGTACCCGAAATCAGTAGCAATTATTATGCAACAATGTTAGATTGTATCGAGAATGAACTTGACGAGAAGGATTACTCATTAATTGTTGGAATGGCGCATCATGATTATCAAAAAGAAATACATTATCTAAATGTTTTCAATAACCGCCGAGTTGATGGTATTATTCTCGCTGGCTCAATGTATAGTGAAATTAATAAGACTCTTGATAAGATCAGGAAAAGAAACAATATTCCTATTGTCTTAGTTCATTCTTTTATATCCTATGGAGATTATGATTACATTTTTGTTGATGATATTTATGGTGTAAATACAGCTATAGAGTATTTAAAGGAATTGGGACATAGAAATATTGGATATATTGCAGATGAATTAGCAAGTAGGTTTAGAATTGAAAAAATAAAAAATTCCATTTTCAAAAACGGATTGATTCTTAATAAGGAACATATAAAAATAGGTAAAGTAGGATTTGAAGCTGGCGGCTATCAACTGATGCAAGAATTACTTAACGAAAAAGAAATACCGACTGCTGTTTTGGCTTCGTATGATTATATTGCAATTGGTGCAATGAAAGCTCTTTATGAAAGAGGTTTATCTGTTCCAGATGATATATCTATCATCGGATATGATAATATTCGAGAATCCGAATATCTTCCATGCCCTTTGACAACAATATCCCCCCCAATTGAGAGAATGGTAAAATTAGGTGTTAATATATTACATAATAAAATTGTTGATAAAACGTTTAATGATATCCAGCATGTTTCCTTAAAACCCGAATTAATTGTTCGAAATTCAACAGCTCCAATAAAGTAGGCATATTAATATATTATCATATAACTTTACCTGTCCGCTTTTTGATTGCCTAAGTAAAATGGAGACAGGTATAATTTCTTATATTATGCTCAAGCAAGGATAGAGCTGACCCATAACGTATGTATAAAACCATAATATCGTAATAACGGAAGAAACCGACATTCAATTCCTTCCGTTTTATGGTACTGCTTTATAGACATAGTCAATTATTAAAGCTTCATCTAGATGAAACGAAAAAATAAAATAACCATTTATGTCAGGATGACACTAATAACTGTATACATAACAATTATCAAATGGGTTATTCCGGGTTATTTTCCAGCCCATCGATTATCACCAGTGCTTCAGGCCGTTCATTTTTTACCTTCTGGCCGCAGGTGGGGCAGGCCAGCCAGTTCTTTTCAAGAATTGTTCTGCATGAATGGCACATTTGCTTATTTTCGGCACCGCAGTA
>DUUN01000492.1 GCA_012841535.1 Gallicola sp.
TAAGTATTGAGTATCCTGATGATTTTTTTTCTATTTTAGGTGGTTTAAACTTAAATTATAATTCAAAAATATTAGATGTAGGTTGCGGTTCAGGAAAATTTCTTTTTCATTTAAAAGAATTAAAATTTCGACAACTTATGGGGATAGACCCCCATCTAGACAATGAAATAATTACTGATACTTTAATAATAAAGAAAAAAACACTAGATCAATTACCTAATAAACAAAAATTTGATCTTATCCTCTTTAGTCACTCATTTGAACATATGAAAGATCCTCTTGAAACCTTAACGAAAGTAAGAAATATATTAGCAGAAAAGGGGAAATGTATAATCCAAATGCCAGTTAAAACAGAATACATATGGAATAAGTATGGAGTGGATTGGGTTCAGATAGATGCTCCACGACACTTTTTTGTTTATACAATTAACAGTTTTGAAATTTTAGTTAAAAATGCAGGATTAAAACTCCAAAAAACAGTTTTTGATTCAACACAATTCCAATTTTGGGGAAGTGAACAATATAAAAGAAATATTCCTTTAGAATCTAAAAATTCTTATAAAAATAATCCTAAAAAAAGCATATTTACTAAGGAACAAATAAAAAAATTTGAAAATAAATCAAAAGAACTGAATAAAAAAAGTTTAGGAGATCAAGCTATTTTCATTTTGGAGTTGTAAATCAATGGAACCAAATGTTGCAATAATAATATTAAATTGGAATGGATGGAGAGACACAGTAGAATGTTTAGAATCCGTTTATCAAATTAAATATCCAAATTATAATATCATCGTTGTAGATAATGGTTCAGAAGACGAATCAATAGAAAAAATTAAAGATTATACCAAAGGTGAATTAATAATAACATCGGATTTTTTTAAATACAATCATCTTAACAAACCCATTAAATTATTTGAATACACAAAAGAAGAAACTAATTTGATAAAAGAATTAAAAAAAGAATATTATGAATTATTTCCCCATAAAAAACTAATTTTAATTAAAAACGATAATAATTATGGTTTTGCTGAAGGAAATAATATTGGTATAAAATATGCTTTGAATATATTAAACGCAGATTACTTATTACTTTTAAATAATGATACAACCGTAGATAAATATTTTTTGAACGAATTAATTGAAGTAGCAGAGACGAATGAATATATTGGAATTTTAGGACCAACTATATACGATTATAATTGTGGAAATAAAATTCAAAGCGCAGGCACTAATTTAAAATGGAAAAAAGGAATCGGTATTAAATTTAGATATAATGAAATAGATAATGGCACCTTTGAAAAGATAATAGAATTCGATTATGTATCTGGATGTGCCATACTCATAAAGGATGATGTATTTAAAAAAATAGGCTATTTAAACAAGAATTATTTTGCATATTGGGAAGAAACCGATTTTTGTATCAGAGCTAATAATGTAGGTTATAAAGTGGTTTCTATACCCAAATCAAAAATTTGGCATAAAGAATTGACAAGTACTAAAAAAATCAGCGGATTTCATGAGTATCTACTAACAAGAAACATGTTTTGGTTTATGAAGAAATATTCTACTAACTTACAATACCTTTCATTTCTATTTTATTTCTTTGGATTTAGATTTTGGGTTTTAAACATCATGTATATTTCCAAAAAAAACAGTAAAGCATTAAAATGTTTCTACAAAGGTATTAAAGATGGTGTGGTTGATCATGTATAAAAGAAAATTTAAAATTAAATATAATAATAAAAAATCTGAAAAGATAAGTTAATCAAAGTTCTCTTCATGTTTTTTAAACAAAATATTCAATTTAAAATACCGTAGATAAACCATATTAAAATAAAA
>DUUN01000114.1 GCA_012841535.1 Gallicola sp.
ATAAATCATTAATATAAAGATTTTCATGTTTTTCTGGTAGCAAAGCTAAAATGAGGGTTTCATAACGTGTGTCAAGTAAAGTTAAGGTCAATGGTTCTTTTGGGTCAATTTTTAATTGTATTTGATCGCTAAGGTTAGTGGATTTACTTTTGGTAATATGATTTTTTAAGTAATTTATTTTTATGTTAGCCTGTCCTTTAGCGATTTTCTTTTTTTGATCTTCAATCCAAAAGGATATTGCATGATTAATTGTTTGTTTGTTTGTGTTTTCTATGTCAAATTTATCGAGAATATTATAGAGTGGTTTGTGGTAAAAATGCTTAATAAAAAAGCTAAGAGCAATTAACGCAAAAATGGCGCTGATAATAATTGGAGCTAATAAAGGGTATAAAGAGATCACGCGATTTTCAATAGAGTTGGCATTTATAACCCGTAAAAAGTAAAGGTCATAGTCAGGCTGGTGGGCATAAAAAAGAACTTGACCATCTTTAACAAAGTAACCACTTGAATCCACAAACTCTTGCTGGGTCAGACTGCTAATTTCTTGATTTAGTTGTTGGTTAGTTGAAAACAAGTGATTCGCGTAGGGCACATACACATATTCATTTGCATCACTGTCTTCAAAGATAGAAGCATTAAAAAGTTGAGCGTCAATATTAACAATCATACTGGGTGGTTGGTGGGGAGAATCTTGAAAGGATAATGAATACACCCATTCTTTACGATGACTGCTTTCAACTAAACGGACTTGTAGTACACGGCTCGTTGATGCGAAAGCCTCTTTGTCATAAAATTCAGATCCTTTAGACGTTCCTGTGTTAGTTGTAAAAACAGTGTCTAATTCCTGGTTGTACACATATATAGAATGAATGAAAGGGTTTGTTCCGGCTAAAGTGTTTAAAATTCGTACAGAACGAGTGGCTTGATAGTTTGAAATTTCGACATTTCGCAATTGCTCAATTTCTTTTGTGTAAAAGGCATTGTATGACGCATAGCGTACAGTATCCAAAGAATGTTCAACAAGTAGCCGAAAACTTTCTTGCATTTTGACATTGTAGTCGTAAAAACTATCGATTTTTGCTTGGTAATAGTAGCGTATGGAGATGGTACCAATGAAGAGAATACTTATAATTGAAATGGAAATTACCCATTTCCAGCTTTTCTTTACATGATTCTTTAGTTGGTCAATTTTCTTCATGAGGCTCCTTTTGCGCCAATTATAGCATAATTAGACTGTTTAAATTATTGATATTTGAACGATATTCAAATATTGAACTTTTAAACAGCTGGATAATCTCTTATATTAAAGATGTAAGTAAAACAAGGAGGAAATAATAATGAGAAAATACAAGCTTTGCTTACTTCTATTTGCAATGGTATTAGCTTTAGCATCTTGTACTAGTACCCCTAGTACAGGAAATGAAACAGGTAGCGAACCAGGATCTGCTTCTGGGAAAGTTATGCTGTATTCTTCTTTGAAAGAGGATCAACTACAAGCTGTAAAAGCTGGATTTGAAAAGAAATATCCAGATGTAGTTATGGATTATTACGCTGCAGGAACTTCAAAAGTTGCAACAAAAATGGCTACTGAGAAACAGGCTGGTCAGATTGCAACCGATGTCGTTTGGATTGGTGATCCATCGAACTATGTAACTTTCAAGGAACAAGGTATTTTAGAAGCTTATGAATCTCCAGAGGCTGCTGTTATTGATGATAAATTCAAAGATCCGGATCATTATTTCACAGGTGCAAGATTAGTTATTATGGGTCTTAC
>DUUN01000871.1 GCA_012841535.1 Gallicola sp.
GATGTTTAGAAAACCAATTCCAGAATTTGTCCTCTTTGGATTGTTTATTGAATAGTGAAAATCCCATTGCTAATATAATAATTGGTATTACGATTAAATTTCTTTTCATAAGGTTCGGTTAAAATGCCTTACAACGGTTGCATATATGAAATGTTGGGGTTGCGGGAGACATACTTGTCTGCCGTTACAAAAGTTTCTGCGGGGCAGAAACTTTCAAGTAACCACTTAACCCCCAATATTTTATATATGATGTTATGGGCAGCACTTTTTTGTCATTTCTCAATTTCAGGTAGTTTAGGTTGGCTTAAGTTTGGTTCTCCAAACCAAATGTAATTACCTGCAATGCAATCTCTACTGGTAATAATTCCACATTTAAACATTATGTGAGCAAAAGTCTCTTGAACAAATCCTGAATCAGTGTCAAATCGAATTGAGTTTATTGAGTCGTTCGCTCCGTATGTTTTATAATAATAATCGAGGTCATTTTGTGCGGCTATTTTTGCAATTCTTACACTATCTGGATATGTGAAGAAATTAATATTATCCAGAGACTCCTTGTTTTCAAACATGAAAATTTTGCCTTTATTTTCAAGAATCAAGCTGTCAATATATTCTGCACTTAATTCATCATAACCTTTTCCCAATTCTCTGTGCATTGCTCCCGATAAAAATGGGGCTTCACAACAAATTTCCTTTTTCGTTCCAGTCTTTGAGTCAACAGCAATAAATACGACATAACTTGGAGCTGTACTATTGTTCCCATAAGCCATTTTGAAAATTCTCTCTCGAATTGAATCATTTGAATATTTCTCAAATATGTCGATGTTAGACTTAGCGTTTATTACAGTATTGTCTGAACTGTTCTTCAGTCCACAAGACTGGAAAATTGTCAATAGAACAAGTCCTAATATCTTATATGTCAGTCTCATGTAATGTCGTTTTAGTGTTGCCCATAACGGTGGTGGTATGAAAAGTTGCCGATTTCGAAGCACTTCCTTATCAAGCTGCACTGAACTTTAATAGAAGCGAAACCCTTGAACCACGCACTGCAACGGCAATTTTTTATACCACGTGTTAGCGGGCGTAAATTATTGATAATCTATATTTAAAGGTATAAAATATTTCTGTCTAATAGGTTCTCCATATAAATAAGCTGGTTTCCATTTAGGCATTTCATTTATTATCTCAATCACCATTTTATCCGTTTTTTCTCCAATTCCTTTCCGTATAATTGGATTTATAACTTTTCCTGTTGAATCAATTTCTAATTCAATGTACAGTTTTGTTTTTATTCCATCTATCATATCGGTCGAATCAATAGTCAATCTAGTCAGAATAAATTTCATCAATTCTTGCTGTCCACCGTAATATTCTGCATTTGAAATCCAATTCGATGTATGTTCTAAACTATCTGCTAATATTCTTGCCTTATCAAGAAAATCAGAACCATATTTGGACTTAAGGTTAATTGTCATTATTGAATCGTAACAATCATAATAATCCAAAGAATCCGTAAAATACCAGTTTATATTGTAGTGTTTTTTCAAAACATAGAAATATGTGTTCTCAACTGGCAAAATCTCAACTGAGTGAAAAGAAA
>DUUN01000586.1 GCA_012841535.1 Gallicola sp.
AATCACCTGGCAAGGTTAAAAAGCCATTCAGTTGCAACTGTGTATATCTATTCACAGGAACAATTAATTTTGTTTCAATATGCACGATTAAATTAAAAGAACTTTAACGAGTTCTTTTTTTATTTATAAAAAAGGTGATGTATATGAGTAATAAACAAGTAAGAGAAGCTCTAGCATTGTTATATGGCTTTAGATGTATGCTTACAGGAATACAGACAAAAGACTTGAGCTATCATCACATCACTAAAAAAGAACATAAAGGAAAAGCAACTATTGAAAACGGATCTAATTTACATCCAAAAATTCACGAATGGCTTCACAACATAGTAGAACTAAAAGACAAAGAACTATTTTATCTAATAAATGAATGCTTAATGTTATATAAAAAATGTTTAGATTTAGAAAAAAAAGAATTAATAGATATGTATGAAAGTGAAATAATGCCTATATTTAGACAAAAGATGTTTAAATACAACGAAAAGTTAACAAAGAAAAAATGTTAATGAAGAAGGCGATATAATGTTCAACGAAACACTAAATTTTATAGGATTTAGAGATTTTTATAAAAGAAGTAATAAATTAAAACAAGAATATCAAAAATTATCTTTAGAAAATAAATATCACTATAAGCATTATGTATATGCTAATCCTTTGATGAGTGATTACTATAAAGATTTAATTTGGGAATATTTGAATGGTTTTATAGATAGAAATGAACTTAAAAAAGGATACAAAAAAGCGAGATGTTGAGTATGATAAAATTCACAATTCCGTTAGAGCCTAGAACTAAAAAAAATAGCCAACAAATATTTATAAATTCTAAAACTAAAAAACCATTTATAACACAATCTAAAATATATAAGCAATTTGAAAAAGACTGTAAGTATTTTATACCGAAGATCGAAACTATAGCAAAGCCTGTAAATGTTAAATACACGTTTTATCGTAGTACTAGGCAATTATGCGATTTAAATGGTTTAATACAAGCGATTGACGACATATTAGTAAAATACAAAGTATTATTAGATGATAATTTTACAATAGTAGCAGGACACGATGGTTCTAGAGTAAAAATAGATAAAGATAATCCTAGAATTGAAGTAGAGATTATTGAGGTTGATGAAGAATTAGAGTAATAAAAAAAGAGCTTTAGGCTCTATTTAGTAATTTATTTAATTGATTGTAAAAGTAGTGTTTGATTTCACTGTCAAAAATTATATTATATTGTTTTTGCATATCAAACAAATAATTATATAAATATTCCTTCATATCAAAATCTTTATTGGTTTGATTGGTTTGAAAAGTATAATCTAATATGTAATCTATTTTTTCTAATATATCTTTAATTTCTTTTTCTGATAAATCAGAGATGCATAAATTATATTCTTCTCTTATTTTTTGGATATGAGATAACATATCCAATATTTTATCATCTTTGTATATAATAACTCTCATATTACTTGTTCTTCCTGCATCTTCAAGTCTAATTATTTTTGTATTAAAGGACGAACGATTAAGCAAAAACATATTGAATATTTGATAATCATAGTTATCTTTAGAATAGTCAATATCGTAAATAACAATATCAATTGATTTATTTTTTGCATAATTTGCAAAACTTTGTTGTAATTCGTGGTCTGTTGGATTGATACCTAGATTTAACATCATTATTCTTCACCTCCTTTACTTTAATTTTTCGTTAATAAATTCTTCAATTGAATTAAAAGTTAATGCAATAACTATTAAATTGATTTCTTTATTGATCTCATTTAATTCATTATCTCTTAAATCTCTTCTTACAACATCTAGAGCTGAGTTGCTAATTTCTACGTTGTATAATTCTTTTTTACGATTTTCACAATATTCGATATTTTGTTTTAAAATATCTTTAT
>DUUN01000657.1 GCA_012841535.1 Gallicola sp.
TTAAAAAGGTCGCATAGGGAACATAGTTTCCTAAATAAAGACCATGTTCAATTGAATGTGTAATTTTATCGACTCCCGCATATTTTTTTAGAGAATGTAAGTGACCATAAAAGTTTGCATCTTTTATTTTTTCAATAGGGAAGTACGGAATTTGCTTACTTAGTCCTTTATAGTCAAATATCGATATATTTTCCCTTAATTTAATTTCTCTGTAAAATTTTCGTTTATTAATTAATCTGTAAAAAGAATTATAGATTAACAAAACAATTGAGTAATTTTTCAGAAAAAAAACTCCTGTCCTTTTTATTTTATGAATCACTCTTGAAAGTTTTTCATTCATATACGATCAATTTGCAAATTTGTTTATTATAATCCTGGGTAGAAAAAATTAAGAACAATGCCTATCGAATGTTTTTATTTAATAAGAATCTTTTGATTGAAGTGTTTTAAGTTGATAAAATAAACTAAATAACAAACAAATAAAGAGGCTAACCAAGATATCTATAAATAATGCGCCGAAAGTTCTTCGTATAAAATATGGGCCTTGTAATATAAACATCATTAAGAGTGTATTATAAAAAAAATTAAGTTTGAATATACGAATTAAAATATATAATGAAAAAATCATCAAAATCAATATGATAATACCCCACAGATTGCTTAAATACATTGAGGTGTTTGATCCGTGCCGGATTCCCAGATCTATAATATGTCTAGGTAAACCCTTTTCAGCAATAATGTCAATAGCTGTATCATAGCCAAGAATAGATTTTGCGAAGGGTATTGATTCTGCTAATAATTGTAATTCAGTAAAATCCTCTTCATATTGCAGATAAGCTCCAATATAAATAGGAGACATATGCTGATATAAATAGGCGAAATTGTTCATTTTACCGCTAAATGGTAACATTCCAGCTCTTATGGATTGAAGAATAAAAACCAATAAAAGGATAGCAGATAAAGCTGATAGTAACAGTTTTTTATAGGAAAGCTCTGAAAGAATTGGAAGTAACCAAATTAATAATACCATTATAACGGGGTAACGATCGTAAGCAGTTATCATTTTTATAAATGCAATTAAAAGCAAAAGAATAAAAGTAAAATTTTTAGGACGATGAGTTGCAATAAAGAGCGTAAATAATGGAGTGAAGAAAACTTTAATGTAGCCAATAGGAATAAATAGTTGAGCTGAAAATAGAATAATGATAGCCCAATTAATTAAAGGATCATTACTTATTATATATTTAATTTTAAAATGTGTTTTACTTAGCGAAATAAATACTCCTAGGCCTAAACACAAATAACCAATTATACATATTAAAAAGAAACTGCTTGGAACATTAAAGGTTTCAAAGAAATGAAGCCTTATATATCCAGTTTGTAAAGAAAAAACATAAGGAATAGAATAGAAAAAAAAAGGTATAATAATATAACAAAGTATGATTATTTTTTTGATATTCAGTTCTTTATACATTTTATTCTTATAACAAAAAACAACAAAACCAATTCAACTAATTCATTTACAGCGTATCAAGCATATTGCAATACGCTTCCCGCATTTTGTCAAAAGTAAATTCGTTTTCAAAACGAATTCTGGAATTTTTCCCCATCATTTCCCAGTCGTATTTTTCTATATTATTCAACAACTCCGTTAA
>DUUN01000160.1 GCA_012841535.1 Gallicola sp.
AGAACTAGCTAACTACACTGTAGAAAGAATTGGTGGACCAGACAGATACGATACAGCAATTCTTGTAGGAAACCAAGTAAGAGCTTTAACAGCTAGTAAGACAGAAGCAATACTAGTAGATGGAACAGACTTCCCGGATGCAATTGCAATGACATCTATGGGTGTAGAAGAAAATATGCCAATCCTATTAACAAAACCAGGACAATTACCAACAAGTACAGCAAAAACAATAGAGGACTGGAAATTAACTGAGGTAACAATAGGTGGAGGAAGTAAGTCGGTATCAGGAGAAGTAGAAAAAGAAGTTAGAAAATATGCAGAAGTAAATAGAATAGCTGGTGCTGACAGGTATGAAACATCTGTACTAGTAGCAGAACAAGTATATGTAAAACCAAAACATGCTGTAATAGCAAGTGGAGAAGTATTCCCAGATGCTATAGTTGGGGCATCATATGCAGCTAAAAAGGGTTATCCAATAGTATTATCTAGAGGAAACAACGTTCCAGATGTTGTAATGGACTATGTTTTAGGTAATAGATAAATAAATAAAAACAACAACTTAAGTTTTTGAATATTTAAAAACTTAAGTTGTTGTTTTTTTAACGGAATTATGTTAATTTTATAGTGAGAGGAATATAAATAATAAAAATAAAGGGGAGTTAAATGAATAGTAAATCTGAAGAAGACGCATTTAGGATATCCAGTTATTTAGGAAATAAAATGGATATTTCAAAAAGAATGGGAGCTATTTTATTAGGAGATTTTATTTGTGCTTTTGCAATGACCTTTTTCTTTCAACAAAAAGGGTTACTAAGTGGTGGCTTAGGAGGTATAGGTTTATTATTAAAATTTTTATATAATATACCTACAGGTCTTACTATATTAATATTAAATATTCCATTAGTTATAATGGGGTATATATTTTTGAATAAAATATTTACAACATATGCCATGATTTCAGCAGTAATATTGTCCGGTATATTGTTAATATTTGAAAATTTCAAAAATCCATTTATTTTAGAAGATGCTTTTCTTGTATCAGTAATAGGAGGAGCAATTAATGGAATAGGTATGGGAATTCTTTTTAGGTATGGAGCCTGTCAAGGCGGATTGGATATATTGGCGGCTATATTTAAAAAAAGACTTAATATGAACATTGGTAATGCTCTACTAGGAATGAATATGCTTATAGTTCTAACGGCATCATATATATTTTCATTGGACAAGGGATTATATACAATAGTTTCTATGGTTGTAGGCTATACATTACTTGATAGAATTCAAATGGGTTTTGGGGAAAGAAAACAAATTTTTATTATATCTAAGGAATATAACGCTATAACTGAAGATATAATAAAATACGTTCATAGAGGGGTAACCTACCTAGATGGCTCAGGAGCCTATAGTGAAACAGGCTATAAAATAATTTATACTGTAGTAGGTACAAGGCAAATAGCAGCTTTAAAGCAAATAGTAGAAGAACATGATAAAAATGCATTTATGACTATTTCAGATACTTATGAGGTAAAGGGTAAAGGATTTAAAACAGCCGAAATTTAAATTGTTGAATTAAAGTAGAGAATATGGTATTATTGGCTTGATACAAAAATAAGAGGTGAAAGAATGATTTTAATTTCTTGCTAAAAATTTAATTTGGGAATAATAAAATAATAGTTCTAGTTATATAATTTATTGGTTTATGAATTATATACTTGTAGACCCTATTTATTATTACCACAGCAAGAAATCTCTTCATATATATTATATAAAACATTAGACGAGGGATTTCCCTCGTCTTTTTTAATGACCTAACCCGATTTATGAAATAAATCGCAGGTAGGTCAGCAGACTGTTGAATCCAAGTGGAACTTGGTCAACAGATTGCATGAGACCTGTAACAAAATCAAAGATTTTGACTAGGGCTTCAAGATGCAGTAAGTTCAAATCTGTTATTTGGCAAAGGCATCCTGCTAATAACCTACCTAAATTTACGCATTAAAATTCAGGTATGTAAATAGCCAATTGTGTCTAAGATAAACTTGGTCAACAGATTGCATGAGACCTGTAACAAAATCAAAGATTTTGACTAGGGCTTCAGTCGTAATTTCAAGCCAATCGTAGCAAACTACTCTTGGAGAAATCTGACATGAGACCTGTAACAAAATCAAAGATTTTGACTAGGGCTTCAGTCGTAATTTCAAGCCAATCGTAGTAAACTACTCTTGGAGAAATCTGACATGAGACCTGTGACAAAATCAGAGATTTTGACTAGGGCTTCAAGTTGCAGTAAGTTCAAATCTGTTATTTGGCAAAGGCATCCTGCTAATAACCTACCTAAATTTACGCATTAAAATTCAGGTATGTAAATAGCCAATTGTG
>DUUN01000418.1 GCA_012841535.1 Gallicola sp.
AAATTTTCAACTTTTTTATTATCAATTTTAAGCAATGACTCAGCATATCTAATTCTTGTATCAATTGTTTCAAAGATATATTTTATTTGCATCTTATTTGAAAAATCAGAATCAGAGCTTATATCGATAGTTTCCAATATTTCTAAAGACTCATCATATTTATTTTGCATTTTATATAATCTTGCGCATCTCAATTTTATCAAATTATTATCTGGATTTATTCTAAGTGCTTTACTTATCTCAATTTCTGCCATTTCATATTTTTGATTATTTATTAAAGAACCTGCAAAAAAATAATAAACTGGGGCTTTATCTTCAGCTAATTCTATAGCTAATTTATAATTTTCTTCTGATTTAATACTATCAAATTTAGAATATAAATATCCTGCAATCTTATATATATCTGAATAAGTGTTAGCTGAATTTTTCGCTAATGTAAAATATTTATCTACTTTAGCGTAATCACGAGCTTTTGATGCTTCAATCGCAGCTAGCATATATAAAGTTGCTATCCTTTCGTTATCGTTTTTTGGAAATAATGATAGTGGATGATATTCATTAGTCAAATGGATATCCTTCTTTAAATTTTCTAAACTTCCATTTAATTTATTTATTGCTTGTTGAATTTTTGTATCTATACTGTAATTAGAGAAACCTTTTACGTTTTGTATATAAGATATTGCAAAATCTAAAATAGAATAACTAAAATCCTCATTTTGTTGTAAAAAATTACTTTTAAACAATTCATTTATAGAATCAATACATTCATCATAAGATAATTCGCATAAATATAAAAGTTCAGCCATACCACATCTATTGTGTTTTATTAATATAATTCTTAATATATACTTTGCTTTTTCTGATAGTTTTTCATATATATTTGACAAACAAAATTCTGTCAGATCAGTTATTCTATTATTTAATATATCATCAGGTGTCATTCCCCTACCAACATTTATTACAAACCATTTAATGGCTAAAGGATTACTATCTAAATGGGTTAGATATTCCTCAAGCTTTTCATCTTTCTGTTTAATTAGAGAATTCACTTTATAAATATTCGAAAGTTTTCTAAAATAAATTAGTGCATCCATCTTAGAAAGTTTTTCCAAATGGAATGTTTGTTCATAATTGCCAATTCCAACTCTAGATGTAATTAATATTTTAGAACCAGCTGGTATTTCTTCAAATAGTTTTTTTATTTCCGAATCTCTTACTAAAGTTTCTAAATTATCAATTACTAAAAGAGTTTTATTTTTTTTCATATAATCTATTATGTCAGTAACAGAAGATATATTTATATCATCAAAATTCTCATTAACTGCTTTAAAGTTTTCATCTAAATCAATAATTGCATTTTTTATCTTTTTAAATTCCCCATCATATAAACCCTTTGTTTTTAATGTAATCCATATTATGGAATTAAAAAAATCTTTTGTTTCATCATAATCATCTAACATGTCATATAAACAGCTCAAAACTAAAGATGTTTTTCCTATACCTCCTACACCTATAACTGAAATTACCGGATAAGGACCAAGTATTTTCTTTTTTAATAATTCTTTATCTTTAAGTCGACCTACGAATCCTGTATCATCATAATCAACCATTGGTAAATTGTTCATTATATTTGATTTTTTTTCATGATAAACGGTTGGAACTATTGACAATAAATAATTTGGATTATTATTTATTTTATCAAATTCGTTTTTCGTTTCATCAAACTTTATAAGTTTATCAAAATTATTTATGTTACGAACAAAATTCAATACTTTTTCATCATCATCAAATTCAAGAGGTCTAACATGCATTATTCTGTTTCGAGTAGGTATAAGTTTTTCAATTTCATCACATAATTTTTTTAAACTCTTTTTATCAATAAATATGTTTGTATTAGCTTGTAATATTTGTATATAATCTCCCATATCTAAATAGTTTATTAAAAAATCTAGAGTTTCTGTATTTTCTTTTTTATCATCAAAGTACCTTTGCTTCAATTTTTTTATTATTTCATCATTAATTACTATTCCTTCATTTTGCAGATACAAAATATTATTTCTAATATCTATTTCAATACTATTTAATAAACAAAACAATAAATTCCTTTTTAATTTAGCATTATTAACAACTTTCATTTACTACCTCCGCTAACAAAAAAAGCACAATACAAAAACTTATAACTAAGCCTGTACTAGCGCTTCCCTTTAATCTCTAATTAATTATACTACATTTTTTTAAATT
>DUUN01000241.1 GCA_012841535.1 Gallicola sp.
AACCTTTTTCCATGTTAATAATTTTTCTAGTTAAATATAAACCCAATCCTACTCCTTCAGTACCATTTACATCATTTGATCTATAAAATCTTTTAAAGATTTTATTTAATTCATTTTCTTTTATTCCTATTCCAGTATCTTTTATATTTATTCTTGCAAAAAATTGATATTCTTCAATTGAAATAATGATTTTACCACCATAATCCGTATACTTTATAGCATTTTCAATAATATTTCCAACAGCTTCTTCTGTCCATTTAATATCAAATGTAGCAAATACAGATTTGGTTTCCAGTTTAAAATTTATCCCTTTTTCTAATATTTTAGTTTTAAATTGTCCTTCTAATTTTTCTAATAAAAACTTAATATTTTCCTTTTTAGGATTAATAGTTACAATACCTGTTTCTAAGCGAGATAAACTAATTAATGATTCTATTAAAAAATGTAATTTTTCTACTTGATTTTTTATTGCATATATTTCTTCTGACTTATGATTTTCTTGTAATAATTCAGAATATAAAATAATATTTGATATTGGTGTAATACTTTGATGAGAAATATCTGAAATTAAAGTTTCATAACTTTTCTTTTGTTTAAGTATATTATTAAATTTTATCCTATTACCTATTAAATAATGTTTCATTGAATTTTCTAATACTGATAACTTACTTTCATCAAATTTAACAAAAGAATAATTATCTTTTTCAGCCAATTCTATCATATTTTGTAAACTATCTATTAATTGACTTTCTCTTTTTTTAAAGTATAAATAAATTAACAATATGGTTATTAAACTTACTAAAACTAAAATTAAATACATTTTCATTTTTTCTCCGACCAAGTATACCCTATTCCATACACTGTTTTAATATTTAAAGAATGTTCAGGGCTTATTTTTATTTTATCCCTAAGCCTTTTTACTATAACAGTCAAAGCATGACCTTCTACATATTCTAAATCCTCATCCCAAATTTCATCTATTAACTTTTCTCTTAAAACTACTTTGTTTTTATTATCTATAAGAATTTTTAATAATTTCTGTTCATTTTTACTCAATTCAATTACATTATTTCCTACATTAAAAATCATTTTTTCAAAATTAAAATAATAGTCTTCAGACTTATAAATCAAACTAAAATTATTTTTATTCTGTCTTAAACAAACATCAACTCTTGCTCTTAACACCATAAGGCTAAATGGCTTTGTAATATAATCATTAGCACCAAGTTCAAGTCCAGTGACTATATCCATTTCCATATTATTTGCCGTAATCAATATAATAGGGATATCTGATTTTAATCTTATTTCTTTTAAAAATTCAATTCCATCTCCATCTGGTAAATTAATATCTAATAAAATTAATTCAATATCTTTTGAATTTAATTCTCTTCTTGCAGATTCAACAGTGTAGGATTGAATAAAATTATAATTTTCATTTTTTAATGCCAACCTTATACCATTATTTAACTTTAAATCATCTTCAACAATTAAAATTGTAACCATTATTTCCTCACTTAATTAAAAAGAATATGAGTCAAACTCATCAACTTCTTCTGTAATAAAATTTATAATACCATTATTAATTAAATAAAATCCATTTTGTGGAACATTTAATTTAATGGCTTCTTTAAAATCCAAATCTAATAAATAACCTCGTAGAACAATACTAACTAATCCATGGGTCATTAAAATTATATTGTTACTGGAAATATTGGAAATACTCCTTAACCATTTACAACAACGCTTTTCAATATCCCTATAACTTTCACCTCTAGGGGAATTGAAGTACCAAGCAAAATTTGTAAAGTCAATATTATTTTCTTTAGAAATCTCTTTCTTTGTTTTTCCTGCCCATAGGCCTAAATTACCTTCCTGTAAATTACTGTCATAAATAATATTTGTTACTTTTCCATTTAATTCATTTAAAATGAGTTTTGAACTTTCTTTTGTTCTACCTAAGGGGCTGGAATACATTTGTATATCTTCCTTTTTTACATCGGAAATATATTTTCCTAGTAATCTTCCATTTTTCCTAACCTGTTCTTTTCCCTTATCTGTTAAGGGAGAATCTAATATTCCCTGGCAACGACCTTCCTTGTTCCATTTAGTTTCTCCATGTCTTAAAAGGTATATTTTCTTATTTCTTATACTGTTAATTATTTCATTTCTTTCTTTTAGCATTATATTTTCCTATATATATTTCAATAAGCTTTTACTCTAATTTAGTAGACTTGTCATTTTCACTACTTGTTTTTTCCTTTTCTTCTTTTGTTCCAAAAACCGATGCACCAACTAAAACTATTAATGAACCTAATGCAATAGCTCTAAAAACAATTATTAAAATATTAATATTACTCATTTTTGTATCATGTGAGTTAATTATCTTGTCTAGGTTTTCTGTTGGCATACCAACAAATAATAAACCTATTACATTGTTGTTAATATCTTTTATAGGCTCATAGGCAGTATAGTAATTTTCCCCTAGTATTTCTGCCTCACCTGTATATACTTCACCTTTCATTACAGTTTCATAGGCATTATGATCTGTACCTAAATAGGTATCTGTTGCTCTTTCATTACCATCAGCCATAATATTAGTTGAAATTCTCTTAAAGTCATCATTTACCTTAACAAAAATAGTGGATTTATCACCTAAATCCTCTAACACGCTATCTACTACACCAAACTCCCCTTCTATACTATTACCATTAGCATCTAATAGAGTTTCATCCCCTTGAGTTAAGGTTCCATAGGAGTTTTTAATATATTTCATTGTTAAATCTATATTATTTTCCACATGCATTTCTAATAGTTGATTTTTAATATTATCAATTTCCTTCGTATTATTAGAATAACCTAATAAACCTAAAATTAAACTAGCTAATAAGGCAACCATTCCACAATATGCTATTAGCTTTACTCTACTTAATTTCATAAATCGCTCCCCTTAATTTAAATATTTAATATTTGTAGCAAAGGTTTACCCTAAGATTATTTGTCTAAACCTACAAATACCTTTTTAAAACCTAGCCAAGCAAAACAGGATATAGCAGCTATAGTTCCAAGTCTTCCTCCAATACCTACATAAGCACTACTTGCAGCTATAAATAGTATTCCCGTTAATAATGATATTACAGCCATTTCTAATGGATTTAATGCATTTTCTACAGATATCATTCCAGCGTAAGAAGAACAAGCTGCTGCTGTTGCCAAAACATCGCCAATAACTGGAAAAAAATAGGGAAGCATAAGTCCCGACACTAAAGTTATAATAGCTGAAGCAATAACCGGACCTCTATTTAAAATATTTGAAACAGTATATGTTGCAATACCTGCAATAATCGATACTATTAAAATAATAACCTCTTCCATAATGTTCTCCTAACTAAAAAAATTAATTATTGTTTTTGTAATTATTGTCGATAAAGCAGCTGTAGTTCCTCCCTTACCTCCAATTCCAGCATATATTTCTGCTGTAACTAAAAAGATTATTCCAACTATAACACTACCTAAAAAAGCCGCTCCTAACGATGGTATTACAGATAGTGAACTCATTCCTACAAATGATGAAGTATATGTTATTCCGGCTAAATCATTTGGGAGAAATGTAGCTGCCATAACTCCTACTAAACCATTAGCTATTACTGCCCCATAACCCATTTTATGATTTATAAACCATGTTAACGTTACCCCAACAAATGAACAAATAAAAACATATATACTTTTTTTCTTAATTTTCATTTTTATCATCCTTTTCAATTAACTGTCTAAAGTGATCAGCTAAACTAATAGCAAAAAAACAACCAAAAATTATTAAAATTTCCGTTTTATAAATGTTTCTTTCATTAATGGCTGTTGAAACTATCAAACCACCACCTGTTGCTATAAAAGCAAATAAACCTAATAGCCGTCTCCATTTTTTATTAAATAATTTATTGCTCATAATTCTGTTACCAAATATTAGTAATAAAGAATAAAAATCAAATAATTCCTAGATTTTGGTAACTACCTCCTTTGTATTTATTCTGGAATAAATTGTTAAAATATTATCGTAATAATAATAGTCTATTCTTTTATATTAAAGGATTTAAAAATTTTAATCAATATCTAACTATTTTAATTAAACAAAATTACAAAATACTCTACTTAATAAAAAAAGACAAACCTTAAATTGATTTATCTTTCTTATGGGCTGTAATAATAGTCTAGCTACTTGCATTTACAGTAATTATAAAATTGTCTATAGTTATATACCAGTCTTTTCCCTTTTTGTAATTAAAGAATTAGGATATATTATTTGTTTCTTATACCAATCTACAATACTACTATTTTCTAATAAAAGATTGTTTTTTTAAATCCGTTCCTTACCTAATTCAGTCATATGTAATTTGTCTATATTAAAAATTAATTCATTATCTTTTTCCATATACTTTTCCTATTTTTCATTTTTTATATAATAATTTATATTTGCCTTTCTTGCCTGTGAACCTAGAATTTTAGTCTGTAATCTATATTTCTTTCCATCTTTTATAAAATTTGTACCACATTGCCTAAACTCAAAATTTGTATTTTTTCTAATACATTGCTCCCTAATATTAAGTAGCCAGCTATAATTTAAAGGTCTTGCCCTATAGTCGGATTCTCCACCAACAACTACTAATTCTATATCGTCTAGGTATTTTTCAATATCGATTTCTTCAAGTAAAGGTTGAGCTGTAATGCATTTATGTTTTATTGGTAGATTTTTAAAAATAGAAAGTCTATAATCTGCCGTAGCTTGATTTTCAATAGTACAACAAACAGTGACATTCCCATAACCATCTTCCCAATCATCGGGAATACAGTTTAAAAACCTGTCTATTCTTTTTGTTAAAAATAAAAAACTTAAATCAGAACGCTCCTTAATAATTTTCCAACACTCTTGCCTCCACTTATCTGCTTCTTCAATTAAAAAATCTGTTGAAAAACATAAATATACCCTTCCGGACTTAAGTTTATAATTACCATTTTTAAGTTTCTCTATTGGTTTATAAAAATCTTTAGTTCTAACAATTTCATTTGTATTAATATTTCTTTTAAAATCCCCCTTATGAATATAACAAAATTTACAACCTTCACTATATTTCTTACAACCCCTCCAAGGATTCCATATTGCCATATCTAACACCATCTAAATAAAATATTTAAATTACTTGTTTTTATTTTTAAAATATACTATAAACATTATTATCATAATTAGGATATAAGCAAAATAAAATATATAGGTTAAAGTAAGGCTAAAAGGCAAAGAATATTCAGGATAACTTAAACCAATAATTATATATATTATCATTAAAATTAACATAATTATTCCACTATACAGAAATTTTTTCATTTAAATCTCCTATCTTCAAATAAAATAAAGCCATAGATTCTAAATATGTACTAAATAGTAAAATACACAGGATATTATCATACATAATTAAAATAGTTTTATTTTCTATTAAAACAATTTCTCATACTTATTATATATATAATTATCTTTTATTAATTGTAAGGCTAAAATAGGTCCTTGCTCAAAATCTTCATCAAGATGTAGATTTTCAAAACGCTTAACTTCACCCATTAGAAATTCAATCATTGAAATATCGCCACGATGACCTAAGACTAAACATAATTGAGACTTTAAATACTCACTACGTATATTATTATATTGTTGAAGAATCCAATCACAACAATCCTCTTGACAATGAATAAAAAAATAAATAACATTTTCAATAAATTCATCCTGCATACTAGTCATTGCTCGTTTTTTTATTAATGGCATCATTTCTTCTTCATGTTCTAGAATTCTATAGTATAATTCCATTCTACTAATTAAAGTAAGATTCTTTCGCATATATTTAAGTAATTTTTCACTGTCGTGTTCTTTTAAAATTTCATCTCTTAGTTGTAGTTCCTCTTCTTTCGGTTTATAACCTTCATCTAATGTTTTATTAACCAAATCGTCAATATCATAAACAGCTGTCATATTATACGTTATTTTAGCAGCTGAAATATCCTTTATTGGATGTTTTTTAAAATATTTATTATTTAATTTTTTTATCATAATGTCTCCTTATAAGAAGTCTTTTTAATAGTATTATTTAAAAGGCTGTTTGTTATTTAATAAATTATATATATATTAGTTCCAGTGGTTTTGTCAAAATATTCTTTTAAATCTATAAATTTACCTCTAACCAATCTCTTAAAAACTCGATTTCCTTTGGTTTATGAATATAATGTTCTGCTCCATGAAGTACGGTTAATTGACTACTAAATTTTTCTACAAACTTTTTCATTACCTCAATATCTGTCATACTATCTTTTTCAGGATATAGTATTTTTGTTGCAACATTCCAAATATCAATTGGATTATCACGTGTGTAGTTATAATATTCCCATGAAAGAGTTTCTCCAAATGAAGTTTCAATTTTTTTCTTGTTTTTTAATTCATTCTCTGTAACGGATGCCCATTTCATCATATTTTTAATCAACTGCTCCATATTTAGTATAGGAGCTATAAATAAACCTTTTTCTATGCTCTCATATTGAAAAGCAAGTAAACTAAACCAGCATCCAATACTATTACCAATTATATAAACCCTATTCCAATTTTCTTTTAAATAATTCATAATCATTTGTAATTCTGGGACTACATTCCATGGTTCTAAGGCAATTTTTTCTTCTTTTCTATCTCCATGTTCCGGCAAGTCAATGCTAAAAATCTGTAAGCCTTTATCGATAAATATATCTGCAAATTGTTCTACTTCTTCTTTGTTTCCATTTTTCCCATGTATATATAAATATACGTCATTAGATGGTTTTCCCCATAGTACTGCAGGAATTCCACTAATCTTTATATTTTCCCTTTTCATACACATCTCTTTCCTATTATTTAGTATTATTTAATGATTTGATTTCTCCAATAAAATCTTCTTTTGCATGAGCATAATATGCTAATTTTACATTATAGCTAAGTATTTTATTCCAACTTTTTATTACCATATCATCATAAGCAACTGCTGTTTGAATCGGATATAAATCTCCAACAATAACAGCCTCTTTATCAATAACTACAGATATGCTTTTATCACTATGCCCTGGCGTATAAATAATTTCTCCATCTATACCAACCGTCTTTAATATTTCTCGACTTTCTTTACAAGTAATGATTTTTGCTAAATCTTCATTAATCGGTTTGAAATTATCATTTTTGTTTTTAGATAAATATTCATCTGAAAAATGAATATAATCAATTTGTTTATCAATTACTAATAATTCTATTCCTAAATCTACTAAATCTTGTGCAATTCCCATATGATCAGGGTGATAATGTGTAATCAATAAATATTTAATATCAGAAACTTGCAATCCCATTTCTTTAATACCTTTAAAAAAATTCTGTAATGTTCCTGCCCAATCTGTGTCTATTAAAATCGAGCCTTTCTTACCTTTTATTATATATGTTCTTGTATTCCTATATTTTAATTCATTAATCATGTTTATTACCCGTTTGTGTTTTCTGTATTTTATATTCTATTTTTAATCCAATTATCCATAAAATAACAAAGGCATAATTTTCTAATGCTCCGATTAAACTTATAACCTTGGAACTATCATTTATGTATCCTATTAAATGATTCGTTCCAAATCCCAATCCTCCAACAATCAGTGACAAAACAACTATTGTCAAAAAATATAAATCATATTTCCTATTTACCCCGATTAGTATAGGAAGAATTGCCAAATTCCAAAATCCGATTTCTCTTTGCCAACCTACTGATACTCCATATTCAGAATTAGCTCCCATAGCTTCCGGAAAAAATATTTGCATTATAGCAGCACCCAAAAGAGCTATCATTAGAATAATAAACATTACCCTTAATAATTTATTCATTATTTACCTCCCATCTATGACTTATTCCTTATATCTCAATATACCATATAACTCACCTTATAATTATTAAATCTACATCTCATAGACTTCTAACTCCTCATCTTTTTTCATTCTCAACTTTGTACTTAACGTCCCCTCTACATCATAAACATTTTTATCATCATAATTATATAATTTTTATCTAACCCCTTACAACCGATACCAATGGACAATATCTACCAGTATTATAATTGTATTCAAATATGTCTTATTATTCTCTCTTAAGATAGTTTTATACCAAGTGTGTGGAACTATATCACCAATAAAATTTAGCTTCCCTATTTCATCTACAGTATCATTTCCTGAACCATATAAATAACTCATATTATCACCTCCTAATATTTAAACAATAAAAAAAGACTATTTTCTAGTCTTTTCCTCTTATTATAATTCATTATATTTAAGTTTTATTAATTAAAAATTAATTTAGTTTACAAAAATTACACTAAATATCAACAAATTATTTTTATATTTTCAATTACCATTGATGTATTTAAGCTTGACTCTGTTTTTACTATTACACTATAGTTATTTGATTTATTAAATATTAATTTCTGTTTAGAATTCAATAATATATTAATTGTATTATTATCACTTTCTGTCAGATCAAAAATACTTTGTAACAGTTTAAAATCAGTGTCACTAAATTCTCCGCTAATAATAATTTCATTAATTCCAGATATCCCATTATCCCTTGAATTAGGTATTGCGTATTGATTCATAAAATCTCTTGTCTTTTCATCTTTAAGCTGTTGAAAACCTATTTGAAATGGAACTTTTTCAAAAAAAGGAAGATAAGCATTTTTCCATGGCATTTTTCTAGTAAATAAATTAAAAAACCATTTGAACTCTAACCAGTTAGGTTGGCTAATTTCTATTCCTTTCTTTGTTAGATTCTCATATAATAACTCAATACTTTCTATATCTAACATCAAACATATCATACCTCTATGTCCTTGATTAAATCTATCAGTCCATTCAGATACCCAACCTCCACCTCTAGGCTTTAATATATTTATCATTTCAAAATATTCATTACCAATCCAAATATTTGATGCTTTAAATCCATTAGTGCACTTACCTTTCTTAGGTTCATAAAATAATCCGGTTTTTCTTATATTTTCAATTATAGAATTATTTTTTTGATATTTTTCATCTACATTCACAACAATATGATCAATTTTCATTATTATCACCTAAATTCTTTATTAATTTATCAACGAGAAGTATCTGCCCATCAATGGTGTTTAACATATTATCAATCACTAAAGATTGCACTTTATCTAAAGTTGTATGATTCTTTTTTATACCTATACTTTCTATTAATGATATCTTTGACTTTATGAGTTTTTCTCTCCTTACATTTAGCATATTTCTTTTTTGATCAGCATTAAATGTTTTTGCCCCTGACATTCCAATAAAGAAATTATATGAAAACTGAATATCTTCTAATTCAATCGCTTCTTGAGTTTCTTTTTTTCTAATTTGCATACCATATTCGGTAATTTTATAAATTGTCTTTTTTCTTTTTCCAATATATTGAACAGTATCTATTTCTATTTCACCTGTTTTATATAGAGAATTTACTGCATTTTGTATTGACCCTACTAGAATATTAGCCCAACGCATAGCATCATATTTCTCTATATTTGATTTTATATCATATACAGACATAGGTTGAATTTCCAATAGGTTTAAAATTAATAATTTAATCAATAAGTTCTACCTCTCAATAGTCAAATTTAACTATATTATAGTCAAATTTGATTATAATGTCAATTGTTATCTTGTTAATTGTTTCTTCTATTGTTAAATCATAACCACCCGTAAATAAGGTGACTAAGGTGACCCCAACCATGGCACTACTATTTTCCAAGACGGAAATTGTTCCATTATATCTAAGGGGTTCATAATCTTCAAGGGGGATAATTTATTTAAAAAATCATATTTCCCCACAAGCTCTCCTATAATCCCTACAATATATGTTCCAAAGACAAAGGCCATTATAAAACTGGTTATAGACTTTAAAATTTTTAATAGGCTGGATAATAATATTCCAAATGCTATAAATATAAAATTAGTAAAGAGGCTTCCCAGAAAAAATCGAAACAAACTTTCATTTATCTCTCTAATGGTATACTGATGGGATTTGAACGTCTTTAAAGACATCATTGCCACTGCAGTTATCAGAACAAGTAAAATTAAAAGCAAAGCCATAGATGCCAGTAGCTTTTCCACAAAGATCTTTTTTCTTGAAAGTGACTGTCCGTACAGGTATTCAATCTTTCCACTGGATTCTTCCTCTACTAATGCATTTGCTACTAATAAACTTGCAAATATAACAATTGCCATATTTATATACAGGTATATATATCCATAACATACAGATGGATTAGTGAAATCAGGTATTTTTTCAATGCCTAAAGCAACCAGTAGGCCGTCCGGTATTCCCTCCAATTTTGCATCTACAAGGGATTGCATGCTTTCTGTTTCCATGGACGGAAGAATTGCCAGTATGGCAAATATTAAAATCGATAAAACCATTATCCAAACTACCAGAGACTTGTATTTATTCTTAAGCTCCAAATTAAATACCACTGTTTTCACACCTTCCATAGTACCCTAAAAATTCTTCTTCAAGGGATAATTTATCTATGGTTAAATCCCTTAATTCCATTTTGTTTAAATTTTTTACCAGTTCTTCAATTTCCTTTAAATTGTGACCTGAGGTGAATACCGTTCCACCTTCTTCTACCGTTTCTCCCAGTAACCTAAATAAATTTTTTTGAACCAAGGGATCTAAACCATTGGTTGGTTCATCTAATATTATCAGCTCCGGCTTAGAAACCAGACTAGATGCGATGGCAACTTTTTTCTATTTCCTAGGGATAACTCCATAAACTTTTTCCTTTTTCAATATTTAATTCTTCAAATAAATAGTTCATATAACTTTATCTGATCGTTTATGTATTTTCATCGTCCATTTAACTTTTTATTTATATAAGTTTAATATATTTATAAAGAATTTTCATGATCTTGTGTTTTATCTAGTTTTCAGTCTTTATTATATGTTTTAAGAACAATCTTTTATATTTTCGGATCTAAATAACCATCAATAATGCTTTATCATATATTGTGTTAGATTATACATTAACACGATTAATTTCTTCAATTATCCAATAAATTCTTGTCTATTCATCTCTTACCTCACTAATTATATTTTTCCCATTTTATCCAATGGAAAAAGTTTCACGCTGGCTCTACCACAAATTAAATCCCTATCCACAGGTCCGTATGCTCTGGAGTCATATGACTTGCCCGGATTTCTGTTATCTCCTACTATGAAGTATTCATCCGCTGCAAGTTCCCAATGATTTCCCACAGAGGCCATTGTCCAACTGTCTTCCGCTTCATACTCCTCTTGGAGCAATTCACCGTTTATATAAAATTTTCCCTCATTTAAATCTATGTCATCTCCTGGCAGTCCAATTACTCTCTTTACGACCAACCTGTCAAAGACTCCCCAAGTTTTTCCACCACTAGGATCTTTCACCACCACAATATCCTCACGATCAGGATTTCCAAAAACCAATGATAAGTTATTCGTGATTATGAAATCTCCACTGTGAAGTGTGTCTTCCATGGATGCACCTTTTACTATGTGGGTGCTGAATACGTATTTTCTAATTAATATTGCAATGACAAGTGCAAGTACTATAAACATAATATTCTTTATGAAATTTCCACTCTTCTCTTTTTTATCTTCTTTCAATTGTTCTCAATCCTTCCAAATCTATCGTCAAATGGAAAATACCTCTAAGCGGTAATCTCCTTGATTGCACTCTCTTTAATTGGCCCAAAGCTATTTGAGTCATTTGACCCTCCCGGTGTCCTGTTGTCACCTGCCACCTGCCACAAATAATTCCTCCTCTTTTAGATTGCCACGGTGTTTAAAGTAAATATGTCATCAGGCAAGTACTCTTCTTTCAGTTTTTCACCATTTATATAGAATTTACCTTAATATAAGTCCACCACATCTCCCGGCTCTCCTATGACCCTATTCATGTGGTCGTCACCTTCAGCCACGGAAGAAGCAAATACCACAATGTCACCTCTTGCAGATTCTCTGAAGAAAAGGATTACTTTATTGGAGATGAGTTTGTCTCCGTTGTGTAGATTCGACATCATGGAAGTACTCTCAACTGTCGTAGGATTAATATCTCTACTATGTAATGTATTCCATATGATTCATCCTCTTAGTAAATAAATACCTCTTCTAATATTTATTAAAAAATCTAGCAATTTTAAATGCAAGTATTAGTTATGCACTTTACTGACCTCGTTCTATTGAATTTATTGTTTGACTAGACACATCAATTTAATTAGCGAGTTTTTCTTGCATTAGATTATTAATTTTCTTAAATTAGGCAATTCCTTTATCTTTCTGCAAATCTAATGGTATAGTAAATTTAAAAATTGTTCCATTAACATTTGGCAGGGATTCAACCCAAATTTGTCCACCTTGACCTTCTATTATCTTTCTGCAAATAGGAAGACCTAATCCTGCTCCACCTAACTGGCTTGCACGAAATTTTTCTATCCTATAAAAATTATCGAAGATATGAGCTTGATCTTCTACTAGGATACCTCTTCCATCATCTTTAAGACAAATTTCCAAAAATTTCTCCTGAACTTCTGATGTTATTTGAATTTCATTATTGGCGTAGCGTTTTGCATTGGATATTAGATTGTCAAAAACATGAATTAAGCCTTCATAATCTGTTCGAACTTTTACATTAGGGAATGGACGATCAACCATAAATTCAATATTTTCTTCCATGAATTCAAGAGAATAGGTAGAAAGAATATCATCTAATAATTCGCCTGAATCATAAACCATCAAATTATCTTTATTTTGTTTTAAATCCACCTGAGAATAAAGAAATAATTGGTCTATTAGACTATTTAATCTATTAGTTTTATCCTTTATAACCGACAAGTAGCGTTTAAAACGCTCTTCATCATGAACCACACCATCTTCTAAGCCTTCCACATATCCTTTAATAGATGAAATTGGAGTCCTTAAGTCGTGGGAAATACTGGCGATCATTTCTTTTCTAGATTTTTCTAATTCATCCCGTCTATCAACAGCCTCTTTCAATTGAACCTGCATGGCATTAAAGGTTTTACACAATGCACCTATTTCATCATCTTGGTCATAATCGACAAAAGAATTGTAATTTCCCTGCATAACTTGGTTTGCTGCCATATTTAAATCTTGAACAGGTTTCAATACATATTTTTTGACAATATAAAATAAATAGACTGATGAAGCATAGATCGGTAGGGATAAAAGAATTCCTGGTAATATTACTTTTAATAAATCAAACCTATCTTTTATAGAAGTGCCTACTAAAAGAATAATTATAAGAGGGATAATAAAAAGCAATTTCAAAGGAAATGTCAGCCTTTTTTCAATACCTTTTCTCATAGCTCCTCTCCTTCAAATTTATATCCTACACCCCAGATGGTTTGTATATAATCTTTCTCTTCTCCAACTACTTTAGTTAACTTTTCACGAATTTTCTTTACATGAATGGTAACTGTATTTAAGTCCCCATATTCATTAAAGCCCCATACACCATCATATATTTGCTGGCGAGTTAAAACCTTTTGGTTATGACGAGCCAAGAAAAGAAGAAGTTCAAATTCCTTTGTTGTAAAATCAATCTGTTGCCCCTTTGAAGAAACTATATATGCAGATGGATCTATAGATAAGTCCCTAAATTCTATTTCATTCTTAAATTCTGATGAAATAGAGAATTGATACGAGCGTCTAAGTTGGGATTTAACTCTTGCAACAACTTCTTTAGGACTAAATGGTTTTACCACATAATCATCTGCACCAAATCCAAGACCCAATATCTTATCTACTTCCCTACCTTTAGCACTTAACATAATAATGGGAAGTGTTGATTTTTTACGTATTTCTAGACAAACTCCTATACCGTCCATTCCTGGAAGCATAATATCTAAAATCATAATATCTGGCTTAAAAATCTTAAAAAGCTTTAATGCTTCTTCCCCGTCTCCACAGGTTTTCACCCTATAATTTTCTTCCTCAAGATAATCCTTAAGTAGTTCTCTTATTTCTATTTCATCATCTACTACAAGCACTTTTACTTGTGACATGATATCCCTCCTAAACATATTTTTACCAGCCTTATATCACATCCTTTTTTGAAAAATAAATCATAGATAGTGAATAAAAGACAAGAACATATAAAATAGATATGACAATTTTGGGCATAATGACTCTTAGCCCTAAGTCTGTCATAATCATTGATGGCAAGATATTCATAAAACTTCCAACAAAATATTCTTTTAAAATCTTGATATCGGTCGCCAAATTTGTTAATAAAACAAGGGCAACTCCTATACCTATAGTAACTGTTGTCTTCTCAAAAGCAAAGGCAAAAAAGAAAATAATCATGGAAAAGCCAAATACAGAAAGAAAAAATCCTAAGCCTGCTAAAAGAGTAGTGCTAACACCATGGAAACCTTGTAATCTTTGCCCTTTAACAATCAAAGGATTTCCCTGAACTAAGATATGGTCTCCCCAAGGAAAAACCAAGTTTCCTATAATATAAGATATTAAAACTGTAAATCCAATAAGAATAGCAATAATAAATACCATACCTACAAGCTTAGCTGTAACCAGCTGATAACGATGAATAGGATGAGCGAGAGCAGTCTTAAAAGTTCCTTGACGATATTCCTCACAAACCATATCCGCTAATAATACAGTAATAATAATCGCAATAAAGAAAGAACTTCCACTTAAAATTTGTAAGGGAAAAGACTGGCCGTTCATAGCAAGGACTTCTTGGTCTACATAAACTTTTATTTGAAAAATATTAATTAAAAGATTTGCTAAAAGAAAGCCTAATGATAAATACAGTTTCTTTTTATGAAGTACTTGCCAACATTCATTTTTTATAAGTCCTAACATATAAAATACCCCCTAATAAACTAAGTCTTTTTTCTTAAAACTCAAGAAACTTATACTTGTAAAGATCACAAAATAGAAAAGAGTCATAACTATTGCTATAATTCCATCTCTTCCTATATTTTCAAAAACAAAGAATCGATAAAGGTAAGAGAAATGATATGCTGGCGAATAAGGATTCCCTATACTAATTCCATTTAAATTCATTCCTAGTATCATCAAGCCAGAAGAACCAATAATTGTGCTAATTTGATCCCCTGTCATAAGAGCAAGACAAATAGCAAAAATTCCATAAGTCATAGCTGGAACCGTTAAAATTAAATATGAACCAATCGTTATGAATATACCTTTTATGGTTCCATAGCTAAGACCTTCATATTCAAATACATTTCCCCATCCAAGGTGATAAATACCCAGTGCATATGAAACTACTATAAAAAATACAGTAAGACTTAAAATCATAACCAGTAAAGACATAATCTTGGCTTTAATCAATTGATTTCTATCGACAGGATAGAGTAAAGAAAGCTTAAGAGTTCCTTGTTGATATTCCCTGGAAATAGTATCAGCTATAAAAATTGGGATAAAGAACATCATAAATTGAACATATATTTCTGCAAGAGCTAAAGGTGCTGATTGACCATTGGTAAAAGTCCAAATAGTATCTTCGTCCAAACCTGGTTTGTAGCTAAGTAAATTAACAACTATAAAAAATAAGTGGATTCCTGCAAAAATATAGAGTTTTTTTGTTCTAAACAATTTATAACATTCATTTTTAAATAATTTCATTTCCTCATACCTCCCTTGTTAGCCTAAAGTAAAAGTCTTCAAGAGATTCACCTGACCCATTTCCACACAGGTTTTCTATCCTATCTTCTATAACAAGCTTACCCCCATGGATAATGCCAATTCGATTACAAATGTTTTGCATGTGGTGAAGAAGATGACTGGAAATGAAGAATGTAATGTTCTTTTCCCTAGCCAAATATAAAATAAGCTCTTCAATTTCCATCATTCCTTGTGGATCTAAGCCATTTGTCGGTTCATCAAGAATTATAAGCTGAGGATTGCCCAGTAAGGCATTAGCTATGCCAAGTCTTTGCTTCATACCAAGCGAATAGGTAGATACCTTATCCTTGGCCCTATTTTCTAAGCCTACTATAGATAAAACTTCCATAATATGACCTTTTTCAAGTCCTGGAATGAGGTTGGCAATCAGCTTCAAATTATTGTAGCCAGATAAGTATCCATAGAATGATGGAGATTCTACCATTGCCCCTACTTGATTAATGGCATTCTTGAAATCATCTTTTAAATCATAACCGGAAAGAGTAACTGTTCCCTTATCAGGATATACAAGGCCGGTAAGCATACGAATAATAGTAGTTTTCCCTTGCCCGTTTCTTCCCAAAAATCCGTAAATATCGCCTTTATAAACTTTAATATCTATATCCTCTACAATTATTTTCCTGCGGAAGGACTTTGTAAGGCTCTTTGTTTCTAACAAAATATTTTTATCCATATAGAATTTCTCCTTTTCATAAATTGATTAATTTTTCAATCTAATATCATTCTACATGGCAAAAATAAAGTAATACTTTTCAAAAAATTAAAATTTGATAAACTTTCTTCATAACCTACTCTAAATTTCTTAGTATCTTCTATATCCAATGATTTATTTTATGAACTCATAAATTGCAAGAAATACCAAAATGGTTTTATGGATAAGGAGCAGAATAAATATCTTCTCAATACCTATCCTAGAAGTAAAATGGGATATATTCGAATTTATATTTCTATCTACAATTTTTGTTATACCATATCTTATTAAAATACAATATTCATAATCTTCTACCATGGTATCACTAGGATTTTTAGAATTAGAAACAACTTGCCAACGTTTAACCTTATCCTTGTATATCTCTACTTCTCACACCGCTGGTAATTTCAATAATGTTTATTGTCGTATCCAATTTTTAAATTTCATTCTTCCACCTCAAATTTATATCCTAATCTTATAATGATAACTATATGATTTTCCGCATCGTCTAACTTCTTTCTCAAAGTGTTTATATGGGTATCAACCGTTCTAGTGTGCCCTGCAAAGTCGTATACCCAAATCTGACTGAGTAATTACTCTCTTGTAAACACTCTATTGGGATTTTTCATAAACAAATGTAATAACTCAAATTCTTTATATGTAAGGTCTATCTATTCTCCATCTACATAAACTAAGAGTGAACTATTATCAATGCTAATATTTCCATTTATTATTATATCTTCTTTAAAACCAATTTCACTTCTCTTTAACAGCACTTTGACTTTTGCATTAAGTACCCTAGGACTGAATGGCTTTGTAACATAATCATCTGCACCTAATTCATATCCCATTAATTTATCTACTTCTTCAGTTTTTGCAGTTAAGATTATAATTGGAACTTCACTTACAGTTCTAATTAACTTACAAATAGTAAATCCATCAAGCTCTGGTAACATTAAATCCAGTATTATTAAATCCGGATTAGATTTTTTTAACATATTAATAATGTCTAATCCGTTATTAGTTATAAAACAATCATGTCCATCTTTTATTAAATAATCTTCAACTATTTTACATATTCTTTTATCGTCCTCAATAATTAATATATTAGCCATTAAAATCTATCCTTTCTAACTTAAATAACATTTAATATTGAATTCAGGGTGACTTCTTTAAATTCAATAATTGAAAAGAATCTATTTTCTATTTCAAGATATAGTCCATCTCCATTCACAACAAATCTCTCAGGTACTCCATCAATAATTTCACCAGATTTCAATTCAATTTCTATTTCCTGTTCTCGTAAAATTGCTGTCTTTATTTCTCGAATCATTTCATTTAGTTTTTCATCTTCCATTTGTATTTCAAACCAATCTTTAGTAGATTCTATTATTTTTTCCTCTACCTGATCTATGACATATTCAATTTGTTCTTCCGATACTTTGTCACTTTCTTTAATTTGTTTCATTAGCTGATGTTGCTCTTTTAAACTCAACTTCTTATTCTTTAGTTTAAAATTATCATCTACTTTATATCCACCGGCATTTCCTCTCTTCCCCATAATAGGAATCCCTGCTTCTTTTAAAAAGTCCATGTCCCGATTGATAGTCCGTTTGTCTACCTTATGTTGCTCTGCCAACTCCTGGCTCGATACCCAATCAGATTGCAAAAGAGTAAGTAGTATCTCCAACCTTCTATCTAATTTCATTTATTACACCACCTAGATATTCATTATATTAATTTCATTATACATTAGCGACAATATTTTTTCTATTATGATTTACAAGCGACATCTAATTGTCTATAATAAAAATATGGGAGGCATAGTTATGAAACTAGTAGGAAATTTGTTATTAATTCCAATGAAAATATTATTATTTCCATTGGTTATTTTTATAATATGTTTTTCTATCCTGACTTCAGCACTTGCTGTTGCAGGCAAGTTTGTATTAGGTTTTATAAATCTAATCATTTTATTAGGATTAGCAGGTTCAATATATTATGGCAACCCTAAAGTGATAGCTGCATTTATACTATTACTTAGTATTGGAATAATCTCACTTATAGTAGATCTTATTCCTATTACACTAAATAAACTATCTAACGGTTTAATCAGCACCCTAGGTTTTTGGTTTTAAATAAAATAAAATTGTTGTCATTTTTTTATGACAGCTATTTTTCTACAATAAATAATCTTTTAAAGAATAGTAGCAAGCACAGGAAGTGGCTATACACTTCCAAATTATTGCATATTTATTATAAACAAAATATGTAATTGCTTGTACCTAGTTTATAAATTTATATTGATAAACTTACAATTCATCGAAATTATAACTAGGTAAACTTTTGGGGAGTATCCCCAAACCCCAATTGTAAAAATTAAAAAAGGAGGAAATGCTTTTGATAAATAGAGAAAGAGATATTCAAATAAACTTTAGAGTTACTGAACAAGAAAGAGATTTAATTTATAAAAATATGCATGAGTCTGATGTTAAAAACTTGGGAGCTTATCTTAGAAAAATGGCAATAGATGGACGAATTTTTAAATTAGATAACTCTCCATTAAGAGAGATGAATACTAACATGAGTAGATTTTCCAGTAATTTAAATCAAATAGCAAAAAGAGTAAATTCAACGGATACCATTTACACGGAAGATATACAAGAGATCAAAGAAATGATGGTGAAAATATGGCAGTCACAAAAATACATCCTATCAAAACTACCTTAAAATATGCATTGGATTACATAATGGATGAGAATAAAACCGACGAGCAAATATTAATCTCAACTTATGGATGTGGACATGAAACTGCATATTTGGAGTTTCAGATGACTAAAGAAAGATGGAATAGTTCTGCAAAAAATTTAGCAAGACATCTCATCCAATCTTTTGATCCGGAAGATGATATTACTCCAGAAGTCGCTCATGAAATTGGTATTAAACTTGCAGATGAAATATTAAAAAACCACTACGAATATGTGCTTACTACCCATATAGATAAAGTCCATATTCATAATCATATATTGTTTAATAATGTAAGTTTTGAAGATGGAAAAGCTTATATCTCTAACAAAAAGACTTATAAGCAAATTAGAAATATAAGCGATGAGTTGTGCAGAGAATATGATCTCCATGTCATTGAAGAAGAGTCTAAGGAAAAAGGAAAGTCATATAAGGAATACATGGAGAAGAACAAAGGAACTTCTTGGAAAGCTCAACTTAAATATGCAATTGATTCTGCAATTAAAAAGTCTAAAGATTGGGATAATTTTTTGCAAATTATGCAAGAAATGGGATATGAAATTAAAGAGAGAAAACATATTTCTTTTCGTGCTAAAGATCAACAAAGATTCACCAGAGCTAAAACCATTGGAGACTATTATAAAGAAGTAAGTATTAGAAAAAGAATCATTAATCAAAATGAATTTAGAGAGAGAAGTACAAATATGCTTCACCCTGTAGATCGGATTATTGATATGAAAAATAATGAAAAAGTTAAAAGCTTTAAAGGATATGAATTCTGGGCTAAACAGCATAATTTAAAAAATATCTCAAAGACTTTGACTATTATGAACCAGTATGGAATTAAAAATGTAGAGAATTTATATTCCTCAATCAAAAATGAAAACAAAAAGTTAGCTTTGAACTCTCAAGAAATCAAAACTATAGAAAGTAAAATTAATGAGATATCTATACAGCTTAATAATATAGAAATCATAGAGAAATATGAGAAGCTTTATTTGAATTATCAAAATTCACAAGATAAAGCTCAATTTTATCAAGCTCATTCTTCTGAAATAATTCTTCATGAATCCGCTGTAACATCTATGGAGGATAACTTAAAAATAGATAAGCCTATTGATATTTCTACTCTTAAAAACGAATTAGATAATTTGAAATTAGTGAAGAAAAATAAGGTAGAGCAATTAAAAACACAAAAAAATAAAGTCTCAGAACTGAATCTATTAAAATCGGCTCTATAATTTATAGTGTTGATGGAAATAAATCCATTAGCACTATTTTTTATTGGAATATAAAAGAATAGACAAATTATTCACTTTTCCTATAAAATATATGCTACCACACAAAATATAAAGGAG